>CATWBR010000351.1 GCA_958349075.1 uncultured Clostridium sp. | reverse complement strand
ATACTATATTGATTTTTCCTGAATTGTCAAAATAAAGAAGTGAAATGAATAGGGACAGTGAGAAACTGTTTTTATAGATAGGCCGGTGTATTCCGGCGGTAACTGTAACACACATCACTTCAAGAAAAGGAGAGACTATGGAAGACAACAGAATCATCGAATGTATCGAGAGAGCGCACTACATCTTATCAGACCTGATGGCAGTGAAGCCGGGGGAAGAGGTTCTTATTGCCATTGACCCACAGACCGACATGCGTATGGCGAATGCCATGGCTGCGGCTGCCTTGATGTGCGGAGCAGAGTACAATGTAAGCATGATGCCAATCCGCGGAAAAGACAAGGCTACGATTTTTCCGAAGACCCTGGAACTGGCAATGGAGGCCTGCGACGTATTCGTCGGCATGACGACGGCATCCGGCGCGGCTATCTACAACAACCGCTTGAAAGAGCTTATGAATGAGAAGAAGCTGCGCGAAGTATCCATCTGCTTAAGACACATCGACAATTTCACAAGAGGCGGAGCCTTAGCAGATTACGAGGCAGTTTACGCGGACGGCGAAAGACTGCAGGCAATCTGGAGAGGCAAGAAGAACGCTCACATCACAACCCCGGCAGGAACCGACCTGTATATGGAAATGAACGATATGGAACCAATCATCGAGTGCGGCATTGCCCGGAATCCTGGGGATGCAATGGCATGGTCGGACGGCGAAGTATCCTTAGGTCCGGTCATCGGGACAACCCACGGAAAACTTGTAATTGACGGACCAATCTGCTACTACGGCTGCCCGACAATTCCGGTAGAGCTTAAGATCGAAGGCGGACGCATCGTAGAGGTAGTGGGCGGAGACGCAAAGATCTGTAAAGAAATCCGCCGTCAGATAGCGGAAGTAAAAGACAGCGACAACATCGCAGAGATTGGAATCGGACTGAACCCGGCCTGCATGTTCAACGGTGATTTCGAGGAAGAGAAGAAGGCAAGGGGAACCTGCCATATCGCAATGGGCAACGGCTTCTACTACGGCCAGCCTGCACGTTCCACCGTACATATCGATATGGTGCAGTATAACCCGACCATCACATTCGACGGCGAACTGATTGTAAAAGACGGAAAGATGGTCTGCCTGGGCGAAGAGTAAGCGCAGGGAAGCTATGAGCCTGATATAACCATTAACAAAAGAGGAGGATAGTGAATGAAAAAAATAAAGAAAATTTTGAGCATTACCCTGGCGATGGTTCTTATATTCACGGTTACGGCCTGCAGTTCCAAGACAGAGCCTGCGGCTTCGGCAGGAGGAGGGGAGACACAGCAGGAACAGCCGGCGGGAAGTGAAGCCGAACAGCCGGCGGCCCCCAGCGGCAAAACAGTTGCGCTGATAATGGGAAGCGGATCTTCCGGAGGAACTTATTTTGCATTGGGCGGGGCCATGGCCAGCGCGATGAACAAGAAGCTGGAGGGGCTTTCCCTGGACTCCCAGGCCAGCGGCGCTTCAGTGGAAAATATTAATATGATGGACATTGGGGAATTTGACCTCGGCATCGCAATGAACGCTACAGCGGATGATGCGTGGAACGGCCGCAATGCCTTTTCGGATACAGGCGAGATTAAAAGCTTCCGGGCTATCGGTGTTGTTTACCATGAGGTATATCAGATCGTTGCCAATGCAAGCACAAATGCAAAATCAGTCACTGACCTGAAAGGACTGAAAGTTGCCATCGGACCTACCGGCTCCGGTACGGCGGGAACCTCTGATCTGGTTTTTAAAGCCGCAGGCATTGATATTAATAAAGATATCCAGCCGCAGCAGGATGGATTCGGGGATGCCGCTGTCAAGATGCAGGACGGACATATCGATGCATCCTGTGCCGTTCTGAATGTGCCGGCTTCTTCAATTGTGGAGATGACTACATCCACGGATCTGGCCTATGTCAGTGTCAGTGATGAAGAGATTGCCAAGATCCAGGCAGAAGCTCCTTATTATGAGAAGATGGTAATTCCGGCGGGAACATACAGCAACACCGAAGATTTCCAGACAATTACATGCCAGGCTGTACTGTATTGCCGTGCGGATCTGGATGATGACACTGTCTATAACATAACAAAGGCTTTCTATGAAAGTGCGGAAGAGACCGCAGCAGCACACCCGGCCGGTAAAGATATCAGCCTGGAGGGCGGACTTGCCGGAATCACCACCGCAGTTCACCCCGGCGCGGCACGTTACTATGAAGAAAATGGCATAACTGTGGATCCCAGCCTTCTGATCGACTAAATCCCTGCGGTTGAATGTAATGACACTTTAAGTGCGGCATTTAATTACAGGAGGTAGGAATGTATAAAGAAGACACAACCATTAAGCTTGATGAACAGGAAGTTAACAGCGAAGAAGTCATGACCAAGTTTGACAAAGAGTCGAAGTTCCGCCGCCTGAGCGGAACTCCGGCTAAGATCGTATTTGTCATTGCAGTGGCCTGGTCTGTCTTCCAGCTTTATACGGGGCTTTTCGGAACCTTTCCTTCCACCCTCCAAAGGGCACCCCATGTGGGAGCTGCAATGGTTCTGGCTTATCTGCTTTATCCGATTGACGGAAAGCCAAGCGATAAGATCCCGTTTTACGATTATATTCTTGCAGCGCTGGCGTTTGCCTGCTCTGCCTACCACATTGTATTTTATGATCAACTGCTGCTTCGGGCAGGCCGTTTTACCACGATGGATATGGTGGTCAGCGTGTTAGCCATCCTGCTGCTTCTGGAAGCGGCGCGGCGCGTGGCCGGGCTTGTAATCGTCTGTGTCGGCAGCGTGTTCCTGCTATATGCTTTGTTCGGTAATTACCTTCCGGGTTTCCTGTTCCACAGAGGTATGACGTTGAAACGTCTGGTCTGCCTGGAGTGGCTGGGAACTGAGGGCATCCTGGGTTCGCCTATCTATGTTTCCTCGTCGTTTATTTTCCTGTTCCTGGCCTTTGCCACATTTTTAAAGGCCAGCGGTGTGGGTGACTGGATGACGGGACTGGCTATGGGGGCCTGCGGCGGCAGCGTGGGCGGTCCGGCGAAAGCGGCCGTTGTAGCCAGCGCCCTGCAGGGCACCATAAGCGGCAGTTCGGTGGCGAATACGGTGAGTACGGGTTCAATTACAATACCACTGATGAAGAAATCGGGCTATAAGCCTGAATTTGCCGGTGCGGTAGAGGCTGCGGCCTCTACCGGAGGGCAGATAATGCCTCCGATTATGGGAGCGGCCGCGTTTATCATGACGGAATATGTCGGAACCAATTATGGAACCATAGCTCTGGCAGCCTGCATACCGGCCTTACTCTATTTTACCGGTATTTTTACCAACGTTCATTTTGAAGCGGTGAAAAACGGACTGATGGGGATTCCAAAGGAACAGAGGCCGGAAGTCAGGGCTCTGCTTCGGACGGGCTGGTATCGGGTAGCCCCGATCATCGTCATCGTAGCGCTGCTGGTTATGGGGCGCTCGGCGATGAACGCCGCTATGTACGGTATTATCTCCTGCCTGATCATCTGGGTGATTGAGATAGTTCGGGAGACAAAGAAATTTAATGTCCTGGAATTTTGCAAAAAATTCGTCCTCTGTCTGGAAGAGACGGCCAGAGGCGCTATATCCGTAGCCGTGACCTGCGGCTGCGCCGGCATTATCGTCGGCGTCGTGACGGCGACCGGCCTGGGGCTTAAGATGGCAAACGGTATCGTGGAGCTGGCGGGCGGAAGCCTGCTTCTCACGATGGTATTTACGATGCTGTGTTCCCTTATCCTGGGAATGGGCGTGCCTACGACGGCTAATTATATCATTCAGGCGACAATCTCCGCCCCGGCTCTGGTAGCCCTGGGTGTTCCGGCGATTGCTGCCCACATGTTCGTATTTTACTTTGGAATCGTGGCCGATATCACGCCGCCGGTTGCGCTGGCCGCCTTTGCAGGCGCCGGTATAGCCAAGGCGAATCCGATGAAGACAGGATTCAATGCGTTCCGGCTGGGATTTGCGGCTTATCTGGTACCGTACATATTTGTTATGAACCCGGTACTGGTTTTAGTCAACCCGGGCTGGAGTACGCCATTCTTTGTTTTGATGGTAGCGAAGGCCATTATTACGGCAATTATCGGCATGATAGGGATTGCCACAGGCTTTACCAGGTATTTTATTGTTCCGTGTAAATGGTGGGAGAGCATTCTGCTGGTAATCTGCGGTGTTCTGATGGTAGATGCCGGGAACGTTACCGACGTGATCGGAATTGCACTGTTTGCAGTGTTGGCCGGAATGCAGTTAGTCAGAAAAAAAGGACAGACAGCTTAATTTAAAGAGACAGGTCTGAAGAAGTTGATAACCGAATCGGACCTGTCTTTTGGCATTCATGATAGCGAATGCCGTAGGACTGGGGGAAATTATTTGCTTAATGAGATGAAATATGTATATGCCGTTTATCAGGAAAAAAGTTTCTCAAGAGCGGCAAAAAAAATGCAGATCAGTCAGCCGGCCCTGAGCAAAATGGTGAGGAAAGTGGAAAAAGAAATTGGCATTGTTATCTTTGACCGCAGTACAATTCCTGTGACCGTTACCAGGGAAGGGGCTTTTTATATCAAGTCAATTGAGGATATCATGTTTATCCAGAGAAATCTTAAATCGTATTTTCTGGATTTGAAAAACCTGAACACAGGCAGCCTTTCCCTCGGCGGCTCCTCTTTTTTCTGCTCATTCGTATTCCCTGGCCTGATAGGCAGGTTCCGGGAAAAGTATCCGAATGTGGTTATCGATTTGATGGAGGGAAGTATTGGGGAACTGAGGGAAGGGCTTGAGAATGAGACAGTGGATCTGGTGATTGAGACGGCTACTGATGTAGGAGCAAATATTGAGCGCTATTTTTATAATAATGAGAATATTATTTTGGCCGTGCCCGCCCGGTATCAGGTGAACAAGCG
>CATWBR010000350.1 GCA_958349075.1 uncultured Clostridium sp. | reverse complement strand
ATAATATACCATATCATAAAAAGTAAAAATAACAGGAGGTCTAAATAGATGAAGCTTGAAAATTTCTATCAGAAGATCGGCTCGGAATATACAATACTCCTGGAACGTTTTTGCAATAACGCAAGTCTTCTGGACAAATTTGTGAGGCAATTTCCTGACGACCCCGTATTTCATTTTCTGAAAGATGCCGTTGATACGTCCGATTACTGCGCTGTCGAAAATTATGCCCACGCCCTGAAGGGAGTGGCGGCCAATCTGGGATTTGAGAGACTCCAGTCCGCCTGTTCTGCCCTTGTCCTCAGCGTACGGGAAGATCATCTGGAAGATATTCCGGAACAGTTTGAGACGGCACAAAAGGAATATGCAATTATCATCGACGAGATACATAAGAACAGCTAGTGAACAGCCATGTGCAGTAAACCGGCAGGAGGCTTCAGGCCTTCTGCCGGTTTTCCTTATCTGCCCCAGGTCCGCAGCCGCGCCCGGCATCCCTCCCGGCAGACTGATGAAAGAAGGTGAAGCATGTCCGGAAAAAACAAGATATTAATCGTGGACGATGACATGATAACAAGGAATATCGCAAAACTGATTTTCAAAGACAACTTTGAGGTACTGGAAGCCGAGAACGGCCGGTCTGCGCTCTTTTTGCTGGAACAGCACCGCCAGGATCTGATCTTTATCATCTGTGACATCTCCATGCCGGTCATGGACGGTTTCACATTTCTCCGGGAAAAGAACAAATCCGTTTATAATAACGGAATCCCGGTCATTATCATTACCTCTGTCGGGGATGACAGAATCAAACAACAGGCAATTTCACTTGGCGCCGCGGATTTTGTGGATAAGCCGTTGGATCCCGGACTTGTGCGGCTGAGGGTGAATAATGTCCTGTCCAACTATGGTATCGGATATGCATATAACGACTCGCTTCAGAGGGAGTTTCTGGATCTGATTAACCGCCAGCTCCGCGGAGGAACCCTGTGTGTCTACGATCTTCCTGACTATCCTGTTTACTATGCAAGCGAGTCCCTGTCGCACTATCTGGGATATCGGAGTTCAAAAGATCTCCTCAACTCCCTTGATGGGAAATGGCAGAACCTCATCTCTCCGGACGACTCCGCAGAAGCAGAGAGAACCATGAGGGAACAGCTTTCCAACAGAGAAGAGTTCATCCGGGAATACCGGCTGCGCAAAATGGACGGTGAAACTATCTGGATCCGTGAAAACGGAAGATATGCCCAAGACGATACAAACGGGAAAAAAATCGTTTCACTCTGCATTGATATCACCGAGCTGAAAAATGCGGAGGAAAAAGCCCGCTATAACGAGCAGCTCGCCAACATTGCCCTGGAAAGCACCAGTATCAGTATCTGGGAATATGATTTTAAGACAAAAAGCATTATACAGGGACATAATTCGATTGAGGTACACGGTTTTGACACCGTAGTTCCCAATATCCCCCAGTCCCTCATCGACTCCGAATACGTCCATCCCGACAGCGCGCATGCCTTTGCCAGGATGTATGAAGATCTGGCCAACGGCGCAAAAAAAGCGGAGGGAATCTTTAAAATGAGGACAACGGACCGGTCCGGTTACTGGTATGAGCAGATCCATTACACAAATACCTTTGACAAAAAGGGAATGCCCTACCGTGCCATCGGCATATCAAGTGATGTGACGGAACAGCGGATGATGCTTGAACAGTATGAGCGGGAAATTGAGTTTAATAAGACGCTTCCATCTGATATCTTCTCTACAATCAGGGTCAATATAACCCAAAACAGAATCGAGGAAAGCCATACCGATCTTTTGGAGGATCGTTCCTTTATAAACAACCTTACCCTTGGCCGTCTTCCTGAAATGCTGGCCGGGATTACCGGCATCACCGAAGAGACCGCTGCGTATTTTAACTCCCTCTCAATAGACTATATCTGCCGATTAATTTCCGAAGACACCCATATCATCCACTACGAATTTATAAGAAATATAAATGGTGTCCCGGCCTGGGTCAATTTTGAGCTCCATATGATGACGGATCCTATCAACAATGATCTTCTGGCCTTCGTTTACTTCAGAAACATAGACAAGCAGCACCGGGAAATGGAACGTTTAAAACAACTGGCCGAACGTGACCAGATGACCGGACTCTATAACCATGACACCACCCTCACCTTAATAAAAAGATATCTTAAGGACGAGGGCGCCGGCCAAAAACATGCCCTGTTTATGATCGATGTAAATAAATTCAAATCTATTAACGACAATTACGGCCATATGCCGGGCGATCATGTCCTGGCGGAGGTTGCACGCAGGATCCGCTCCGTTTTCAGAAATGACGATATCGTGGGCCGGATCGGCGGTGATGAATTTATGGCTCTGGTCAAAAACATCTCATCCGTTACCCTGGCGGAGAAGAAAGCCCGTGAACTGGCAAATGCCACCAGTTTTTCCTGCTGCGGCATTTCGGTGGATATCAGTTGCAGTATCGGGGCAGCCCTGTTTGATGATAAAACCGTGGATTTCGGGGAATTATACAGAAAAGCGGATGCCGCAATGTACTGTGCAAAGCAGTCCGGGGATGCAGGATTTATTATTTATACCGATAAAGTGTGAACGAACATGCACATATGAAAAGGCCATCCGGCCTTTTTATTGTTACCGTCTATTCCCTGTTTACTTTCGAACATTTGTTTGGTATAATATCCGTAGAACCCATCCGGGAAATTCCTGCATAAGGTATGTGTTTTACAAGACTGATTTCATAAGATAAATGCTCCATCTTATCAGGCTGTTTATAGTTAAGTGTCATCAGGAGGATGCCATGTCGGATCATATCTATCTCTGTATTGATTTAAAATCTTTCTATGCTTCGGTGGAGTGCGCCGAGCGCGGCCTCAATCCGTTAACAACGAATCTGGTGGTCGCCGATCCCGAACGTGAGCGGGGCACAATCTGTCTGGCCGTCTCGCCCTCTCTGAAAGCGCTCGGTGTCCCCAACCGGTGCCGGGTATATCAGATCCCTCCGGGAATAGAGTATATTATGGCACCTCCGCGGATGCAGCTCTATATCGAATATTCCGCAGAAATCTATGCCATTTACCTGAAATATATCTCAAAAGAAGACATTTACGTCTATTCCGTCGATGAGGCCTTTCTGGATGTCACCGACTATCTGGAACTTTACCAGCTTACGGCAAAGGAACTGGGCGTCCGCATCATGGACGATATCCGCGGTTTCCTGGGCATCACGGCCACCTGCGGGATCGGGACGAATCTTTATCTGAGTAAAATCGCCCTGGATATCACGGCAAAACACACGAAAGACAATATCGGTTATCTGGATGAGCCTCTGTATCGGAAGACTCTTTGGAACCACAAGCCGCTCACCGACTTCTGGCGGATCGGAAAGGGCATTTCCAACCGCCTTGCAGGCGTCGGAATCTATACGATGGGGGATATCGCCCATGCAGATGAGTCCATACTCTATAAACTGATTGGAGTGGATGCAGAATACCTGATCGACCATGCCTGGGGACGTGAACCTACTACAATTGCCGAGATCAAGGCATACCGCCCCAGGGAAAGCTCCCTGTCCACGGTCCAGGTTCTGATGACGGACTACAGTTATGATGACGGGCTTCTGATTCTAAAAGAGATGGTGGATCTGCTCTGTCTGGACCTGGTCGATAAAACAATGGTCACCAATTCGTTGTCCCTCTATGTCGGATACGCCCAAAAAGGGATAAAGTCGTCACGAGGAAGCGTCACGATGCCGCTCACAACTAATTCGGTGAAGGTCATCACAAAACACTTTACACAACTGTACCAAAATATTGTCAACCGTCTCGTCCCCATCCGCCGTATCGGCATCTCATTTAATAAACTGGTGGACGAGGCTTACGAACAGTATGATTTATTTACAGATCCGGCTGAGTTACAGAAGGACCGGGATGTCCAACTGGCCGTCCTGAATATTAAAAAGAAATTTGGAAATAACGCCATTTTGAAAGGCATGAATTTACAGAAAGCAGCTACAACCCAGGAACGCAACCAACAGATAGGAGGTCACAAAAGCGGTGAGCAGTGAGAAAACAGAACGGGCAAAAATCTTTGCCCCCTTCGACTGTCTGAAAGGATTCCGTGAGGCGCTGGCCCAGAAGGAGCGCATCGTCATACCCCGCTCCGAACTTTCCGAAGAGAGCAAAGAGGAACTCGACCGGCGGCTCCGCCAGGTGAAGAAGAACGATATTATCACCGTTGTCTATTTCCGGAACGGTGAATATATCAAAATCACCGGCATGGTCTCCTCCCTGGAACTGACCAGCCGGATCCTGAAGATTATCAATACCAGGATTCGTTTTGATGATATATATGAGATACAGGGCGATTTTTTCGAGGTGTAGGCCATCGGGATTTTGCCGGACGCTGTGTTTCCCCTGCAATAGGCAGCAGGCGGCAGTTCCCCTGCTCCAGGTTAATCCTGATAAGGCCGCAGCGGCCTAGTCCAGATCCAGATAAAAGAAATCACTGTCCTCATAGGGATAATCATAGAGCACAGGCACCTGTTCCATTCTGATTTTTTGAAAACCCGCTTTCTCATAGAAACGGTGGGCCCGGTCCGTGTTCTTCGGTGTGTCCAGATACAGTGCTTTGATTCCGATGTCTTTGGCATAGCGGAGCAGCATCTCATACAGCCTGCATCCCAGATGGCAGGGCGCGCTTCTATACTCCTCATAGGTAAAGAATTTCTTCAGGACGGCGATTCCGCTGCCAAAATTCATCAGTCCAATGCTGCCTGCTATTTTCCCGTTGTCCTCAGCCACCCAGAAGCCGCCTCCATTTTCCATATACTTTTCCCTGATATTCAGAAGCTCCGGCTGATCATCGACCGATACGGACGGCCGTGTCCCATCATTCTGACAATGAAGTACCAATG
>CATWBR010000349.1 GCA_958349075.1 uncultured Clostridium sp. | reverse complement strand
ACCATGCTTTATGCACTCACAAACAAAAAGAAGCTTCCGGTGCTCCTTCCCCAGGAACGCATCACCGTCGGCTGATCATCATAAATTTGGAGGATATTTTAATGAAAACTGTTCTTATCATCGGCCTGGGCCGTTTTGGTTCCACTATGGCAATGAAACTTCACGAGCTCGGACACGAGGTTATGGCTATCGATACATCTGAGGAAAGAATTAACGCGGTACTGCCTTATGTCACCAGCGCCCAGATTGGCGACTGTGCCAATGAACAATATATGAGTTCCCTGGGAATCCGCAACTTTGACGTCTGCGTTGTGGCTATCGGAGATAATTTCCAGAGTTCTCTTGAAATTACATCCCTTCTCAAGGATTTGGGCGCTAAATTCGTCCTTTCCCGGGCAAGCCGTGATATCCACGCGAAATTCCTGCTGAGAAACGGCGCCGACCAGGTGGTTTATCCGGAAAAAGAGATGGCTGTCCGCTCTGCCGTCCGTTACAGCTCCGATAATATTTTCGACTACATCGAGCTGACTCAGGAACACTCTATTTATGAAATTCCGGTTCCCGACGCGTGGATCGGCAAAAGCATCGTAGATATGAATGTCCGCAATAAATACAATATCACTATCCTGGCGATCAAATACAGCGATACCCTGCACCCGCTTCCGGGAGCAAGCTACGTATTTAAGCCGAACGACATCCTTGTGATTCTCGGGGCAAACCGTGATATCAACCGTTTTGTCCACTAAATATAACCGTCCGTCTCTGTAATGCCTTAATGAGCGATAACCCGCGCCTTACACAGGCAGGTTACCGCTTTCAATACGGAATTATGTCGCTAAAGCGACCCGCCACAGGCGGAGAATCCCGCGAGCGGGATTCTTTCTTATTGAGTGGCAATGAAAAGTCCGCGAAGCGTGCTTTTCGTTGTTTAGCAAAAAAGTTCACCATCTCACCGCCGCCCCGTCTTCTCTTCTGTATACTTTTTCCATTTCCTGTCAATACTCCACACAAGATTATTCCACGGCCCCTGCACGGATGCCGGATGGGAATTTCAGGAAATTTGAATTATTAGCGGAGGAAATAAAATGAGAGTACCGGAACACGTTGGGATTATCCCCGATGGAAACAGAAGATGGGCTGTCGGGAACGGCCTGAAAAAGGAAGACGGGTATGAACGCGGGATTTCTCCCGGCATGTCGCTGTTCCATACCTGCCAGAAGCTTGGAGTGAAAGAAATGTCTTTCTACGGTTTCACCGCGGACAACACAAAACGCCCTTCTCTCCAGCGGCAGGCATTTACAAAAGCCTGTATTGCCGCAGTAAAGGTACTGTCCAAAGAGGACGCCAGCCTGCTTGTGGCGGGAAATACCGAATCAGCCATGTTTCCCGAGGAACTGCTGCCCTACACGACACGCAAGGACTTTGGCAAGGGCGGTATGAAGATTAATTTTCTTGTAAATTACAGTTGGGAATGGGATCTTGGATTTAAGAAAGGAAATGTCGGCCCAAAGCTTCAGACCTCTGATATCTCCCGGATTGATCTGATTATCAGGTGGGGAGGAAGAAGACGGCTGTCCGGCTTTCTGCCGATCCAGTCAGTCTATTCCGACTTTTATGTGGTGGATGATTACTGGCCCGACTTCACTCCGCGCCATTTGGAGGAGGCTTTTGCCTGGTACGCTAAACAGGACGTGACACTGGGCGGTTAAGTACTTCGGTTCCCTCCGTGCCCGCAGCAAGGTATGTGGTGCGAAACGGCAAAAATACCGTTTCGCACCGTCGGACTATGAAAGCTCCAGCGTCATTCCCGTCTCCACCAGACGGCATCTGGCACCGAATGCCGCTTTCATCCGTCCGATGGCCTCGATACCGGTGCAGTGGACCGGCATAAGGAGATCAAAGTCTCTCTTTGAAAGCTTTTTTACCGTCTCTGCAATCCGCTCCGGGGATGCCCCGGTCAGATGCATTCCGGCAAAGACACTGTGTATTTTCTGCCCTGGAAAAGCCTGGGACACGTATTCCAGGCAGTTTAAAATTCCCGGGTGACAGCAGCCGGCAAACAGGCACAGCCCCTTTTCCGTCTCAAATACGAGCATCTGCTCATCGTTCATATAATCGGGAATCTTCTCCGTCCCGCTGTCTATGAAAAACTGATCCGGTTTCTTTTCAAGCCCCGGCGTATATGGAATATCGCCTAGAACCACTACACCGGGAGCAATCTCCTCCCGGCTCCCGGTCAGCCGGACAGCGCTCTCTATCAGTTCCCGTTTCCATGGAATACCTATGATACGGTAAGTGCGGTGATCTGCGTTGATCGCCGTCTTGTCAAGAAATGCGCTCTCCCTGACGTAAACAGGGGGCAGTTCCTTCCCGTTCTTCCGATACTCTCCGGCCAGAAATTCAAGGCCTCCGCAGTGGTCAAAATGACCGTGGCTCAGGATGATTCCCGCAAGCTCCGTAAGCGGGACTTGAAGCAGCGCGGCATTCTTCATGAACACATCCGTCTGTCCCGTATCGAAGAGCCAGCGTCTTCCCTCATGCTCGATCAGAAGGGAAAGACCGTGCTCTGCAAGGAAACCTCTTTTTCCTGCCGTATTTTCATTCAGAATCGATATTCTCATACGTTTTCCCCTGCCGGAAGTGAACCTTCATCAAGACTTAACTCAGCCGCGCACTGTCTGAAGGTGCGTTCCGCCTCCTCATACATATAAAGCGTTCCCAGTGCAACGAGAGGTTTTCCTGTCTTTATGCTGTCCTCCAGCGCACAGAGCGCCGCTTCCCTCAGCGTTCCGAAAGGCCTGGCCTTTTCCACGCCGTGCTTTTTAAAGCAGTCCGCCAGCTTTTCTGCCGACAGAGCCCTGGGATTATTCGGCGTAACGGTATATACCGCTTCCGTATAAGGTTTCAGCATCTCAACCATGGCGTCATATTCCTTGTCCGCCATGACTCCCATGAAAATATTGACCGTACCGCCCTTAAAATAGGTTCTGATACTCTCCACGGCGACCGTCATTCCCGCCATGTTATGTGCTCCGTCATAAATCGTGAGTGGATTTTTAAGCAATGTTTCAAAGCGGGCCGGCCAGGATACGGCTCCCATGCCCTGCTTCACCGCCCCGCTGCTGACGGAAACACCTCTTTTTCTGATAACGGATACGGCCGTGAGTGCGACTGCGGCATTGGATGGCTGATATAAACCGGGCAGACTAAGCCTCACATTCCCGTACTCATTAAAATCAAAGGTACAGCCTCCCAGATCCGTTTCCACATTCCGGAGCGCACTGTAGTCAACCTCTGTTAATTTCGCCTTGTTAAGCTTGGCCTGCTCTGCGATAACCCGCCTTGCCTCTTCTCTCGTCCCTCCGAAAATGACGGGACAGCCGGGTTTTATAACTCCCGATTTTTCAAAGGCGATCTTCTCTACCGTGTCCCCCAGAAAGCCCATGTGATCCAGCTCCACGTTTACTATAATTGAGACAAGCGTTTCCTTCATTGTATTCGTCGCATCGAGCCTGGCTCCCATGCCGGTCTCGCAGATAACGACGTCACACTTCTTCTGGCTGAAAAACTTCATGGCTGCGGCAGACAGGATCTCAAATTCCGTCGGCCGTTCCTCCATGGTATCCGCCAAAGGACGGATAAAGCCGATGACATCCGAAAAGCTCCTGTCGTCGATGGGCTTTTTGTCAAGGCGGATGCATTCATTCATCTTTCTGATATAGGGCGATGTGAAAAGCCCTGTCTTGTATCCCGCCGCATCCAGAATGGATTCCAGCATGGCGCAGACGGAACCTTTACCATTGGTTCCCGTCACATGGATAATTTTAAGTTCATTCTGCGGATCGCCGAGAAGAGCAAGCAGTCTGCTTACCCTCTCCAGTCCCGGCATTGTTCCGGGAGAAGTCGATTCTTTTATATAGGTTATTGCCTCTTCATATTTCATCTGTCTTTCATCCTTTCAAGCTGTCTGCCAAACGCCTTGTTGCGCAGGAGAAGGTAAATGATATAGCCTTCCGCACAGCCGATTACAATGTATAACGGCACTCTCAATGCAATCATCTGCAGCGGGTAGCCAAAATAAATGCGCAGTCCGATGGATTTGATGAGCATCGAACCGATAACATGCGCCGCGCCCACCGAGGCCGCGAGCCTCAGTTTCGGTTTGGAACGGAGACAGTTTTTGTATACAAGGCCTGAGACAAATCCCACCGATGCCGCTCCTGCCGTGATGATCGGATTAATCGCATATCCGACCAGAAGGCAGCCGATCAGGTCGGCACACGCCCCCACCGTAAGTCCGGCCAGTGGGCCGAAGAAGATTCCCGCCATCAGTACCGTAAGGTTTTCAAAACTGATGCGGAACGGCCCGGCCGTAAATGACAACTGTTTGCCCAGCACAATACTGAGCGCTATAAACAGCGCCATCATGATAAGTACCTGCAGGCTGCCGAAAGAAGCCCTCGTTCCCGTTTTTGCTGTCTGTCTTCCTGTTGACATAAAAAATAACCTCCTTTTAACCTTGCTCATATAGCAAGTAAAGAAGGCCGCCGTCAGCGTTTCCATTCCACTGCTGTATGAAGCAGGATGCAGAATACGAACCGCAAGCCTGGGCTTTTCGCTCAGCCGGCAACTCCCCGTCCGGCCAATACTTAACGCTCGTATCCTTACTCTTCAGATGTCCTAATTATATCGCCGATTGCCTCCGCAGTCTATTGAAAATGCACTGAATCACGGCTATTTTTCTTCATTTTGTAAAGTATTTTGTATAAATTCCGACAAAATAAGAGACTCATTTTACCTCTTACCGGATGAAAACGGATGAAATGCCCCGGCCGGCCGCCATTTGACTTTATTTTACCCGTCCGGTTCCCACATTCCGCCGTCAAGTCCGCCATACACGGACAGATTCCGCGTACTATATATCAGAGCCGTTACTGTTAT
>CATWBR010000348.1 GCA_958349075.1 uncultured Clostridium sp. | reverse complement strand
AGCTTCCACGACCATCAGATAGATTTTATCAGCCAGCTTTTCTGCTTTTAAAATCGGATACATATCATTTCTCCTCCGGTTACCGCTCACTCCGTGCTCAGTAACCTCTTCTATTTATTCTTGTTGTTATTAATTCTCTGCTTCTATGATTCTTGCATTTCTCCCACTGGTGTTATAAAATTGAAAGAAAACATACAAAGGAGAACTTCTATTGGCTTCCATTGAAATCTTTCTTTTGCAATCCCCAAAAATCATAATCGGTTCCTCCCCCTGCCAGCTTCCTTATCAGAAGGCCGAAGCGCTTCTGTATTATCTTGCTGTTGAGAAAAATTCTACCAGGGAACAGGCCGCATCTCTTCTGTGGGACAACTGTGACGAAGCGGTTGCCAGGAAAAACCTGCGCCACGCCATCTACACGGTTAAAAAGGCCACCGGTGAAGAATGCATCATCCCCTGCGGCCGTCAGGAGCTGCTTCTAAATCCGGAACTTACTGTTTCCGTCGATTATGACCGTCTGGTAAAAGAGGAATGCCCGGATGCCTATCAGGGGGAGTTCTTAACAAGCTTTTATGTCAAAGGTTCTCCCGCCTTTGAGGAATGGATGCTTACGAAACGGCAGCACGCCCTCCATACTTATCTGGAACTTTTAAAACGCCGTCTGGCTCTCCTCCCTCTTTCCGATATGGAGGGGGCGGAGAAACTGTTCGGCCTGTACATAGAACAGGAACCGCTTGATGAGAGCCTCTACCGCCTTATGGCCGAACGCTACTTGAACAGCGGATTCTATTCAAAGGGAATCAAGCTCTACAACCGTCTGGCCCATCTTTTTGAAAGGGAACTCTCCGCCTCTCCTGGAAGGGAGATGAAAGAACTCCACCGCCGGTTACTGGACTCCCTGCACGGAGAGCGTTCCCTGATGGACAGTACGGATGAGGAGCTGCCCGGACGCGAGTCTGAACTTGGTTTCCTCTCCGAAGCTTTCCGAAGCTTTATCGAAGGCAAATCCACCTCCATCCTGCTTACCGGCGAGGACGGGAGCGGCAAGACCTATCTGGCGGAATACTGTACCCGTTCCCTCTCTGAACGCTCCTTCCTGGTTCTTCAGGCCCCCTGCCTGGAGACGGAAAAGGACGTACTGTTAAAGCCCGTCAGCACGATGATTTTGCAGCTTCAGCCTCTGATTACACTTTATCATCTAAAGGTGGATTCAGGCTATCTTGAGGCTGCCTCCAGGCTTTTCCCCCTGTCGGGCACAATCGACACCGCCGCCTACAGCCTGCTGTTTAAGTTATTTTTCAGCATAGGAGAACAGGTCCCCCTTGTTTTGTTTTTCGACAATATTCACTTTATGGATTCGGCCAGCCTGGATTTTATCTCCCTGCTGATCCGCAGCCGGAACCCGAATATCCTGTTTCTCGCCACTTCACTGCCTCCGGACGGAAGTCTTAAGCATATCCTCCTGCCGCTATGTGAGGAAAATGTTCTGCTGCATCTGGAAGTGAATCCCCCTACGGCCTCTGTATTCGGGAATACCGAACAGAAAGAAGGCATTTTCCGGGGCCGGGTGCCGCTCTCAGACAGGCTTAAAAACCTGACTTCCACCGAGGAGGCTGTCCTGGAGCTTCTCTCCGCCTGTCAGTCGAAAGCGAACCTGGAACTTTTTGAAGATCTCCTGAGAGAGGATCCGCTTGACATCCTGGATGCATTAGAGCACCTGAAGAGCCTTGAAATTATCGAAGAAAAACCGGTACAGCAAACCCCGTATTTTCTTTTCCGCAATAACAGCATACGGAGAAGAATCTATGAAAGCATGTCGCTTTCCAGGCGCTGCTATTTCCACAGGATACTGGCCGAGCATCTGAAGCACCTGGAGGTATCCGGCAAAACCGATTATGAATGCCTGATTTACCACTACTGCCATGCCGGCAACCAGGCCATGGAACTGAAATGCCGCATTCTGGCCCTGGAGGAGTATGCCTCCAAAAACTATGAGCTCTATCCCATGCAGTATAACCCCAAAAGTCAGCCGGGCGGCAGTATCCCCTCCTTTACAGGCTACTGCAATATCCTGGAAGACCGTCTGCTCTCACTGCCGGAAAATGAAGCTTCTTCCATTCCATTTTCCCGTCTGTATGCCCTTTTGTTACGGACAAAAGCACAGTACTGCATTGCCCAGGGTGAGTACAGGGAGGGTCTTGCAAGCCAGAAAAAGGCGCTGCTGATTAACAGCCAGACTGAAAACGATCCTCTGATGCGGATCCGCTGCCTGCGCCTTGTCAATTTTTACCGTCTCAATATCTGGAGCACCGGAGACCTGGAACGCTCTCTTTCGGAATGTCTCAGACTCGGGGCGGAGGGCGGGTACGAGGAAGACTATGCCATCGACTGCCGCCTTTACGGCCTGTTTAAGGCCATGGAAGGGAATTACGCCGCCAGTCTGCGCTACTTAAAACGGGCTCTGAGGATTTTTGCGAAATATCCGCTGAAATCGCGCGTCTATACCCTGAACATCGCCGGATGTTACAACTACATGGGGGAGGCCTGCCGCAAGCAGATGCAGTTTGCAAGGGCTATCCAGTTCTACCGGAAAGCAATTGCCACCTGCGAGTCGGCCCGCACTACGGGTAATGCGGTCTTCTATTCAAATCTCGGCCGTGCCCATCTGGCGCTCGGAAACCGGGAAGAAAGCGCCGATGCATTTTACCGCTCCAACACGCTTTTCAACGAATCCGCTGCGCTGATCGGACGCTCCATTACAAAGGGGTATGTAAGCATCCTGGAGGCGGAAAAGGGAAACTTTGAATCCGCTAAAGAACTGATAAAGGAGGCCGGTGAAAGCGCCCGTCTGTTAAATTCTCCAAACTCGCTCGGTCTTTTAGCCATCGCGTCACGCGAGCTGCTTCTGCGCTGGCCTTTAGAGTTTTCCTCTATATTAGTGCAGACACCCAATGATTATAAAAATGAAGCGCTTGCCGCCCTGGAAAATATTCCGGGCGCCTATGAGATAAAGGAATTATAGCGTTACCGTCCGCAGCTCCGCAAATAACGGCGGTGCTGCGGACGGCAGTGAGGATTCCTACTGTATGTCAGTTCCTGGAATATTCTTTTTTTCTGAAAAGGCTGCGCAGCAGCACCAGCCAGCCCCATGACACCGTGAACGCGGGGAGAGCCGAAAGGAGCGCCCCCTTAAGCGGTGAAATCTCGGTAAACATAACCGGCCCGAAAAACATGATGAAAACGACCACCATCATCACAAACAGCGTTATCTTCTCCCGCATGGTTTTAGGCGGTGCCAGAAATATTTTTACAATGTCAATCTCCAGTCTTTCGGGTTCTTTTTTCATATTTTTCCTCCTATGCGTTTGCCTGGGCCTCTATGCCCCCTCCCGCCGGCTCTGTCTCCGGCAGCGCTGCCTCACCATCGTCTACCTCTTCTATAATTTTGTCAATAAAGAATACCTTAAATGTTGCCGCCAACTGCAGGATAAATACGGGCAGTACACAGAATCCGCCGACACCCGACAGGTATTTCACGCCTTCAACGCCCTGCTGTCCGCCGCCGAAGATTACCATGACAACGGAGATGATTCCGATCGATACGCCCCAGAGTACTTTCTGCCAGTTTGCAGGCTCCTTGTCATAGCTGGATCCCTTTGTACACACTTGGGCAATCGTAGTGGACATCGTGTCCGCCGTGGTTGAGAATGCGGCAATCATGGTTATCATAACCAGCGGAATGATAAGGACGCTGAGCGGCATCTTTTTAAGCAGCTCCCACAGTCCCGATACCGCAATGCCGTTCTGGATAGCACCAATCAAATCCGCCTTTCCAATCTGCTGCCAGTTGAGGGCCGTGCCGCTCCATACGGAGAACCATACAAGGCCGAAGGAAGACGGTAAAATCCAGTTTACAATCATGAACTGGCGGATTGTCCTTCCATAGGAAATCATGGCAAAGAAGATCGCCATCAAAGGCGCGTATGCAATCCAGCATGCCCAGTCAAACATGGTCCACCATGTGACAAGCGCTTCACCGTCAATGACATACGGGTCAAATCCCCAGCGTAAGAAGTGCTCTCCCCAGCTTGCCAGTCCCACATTCAGCATATTGCATATGTAAACGGTCGGACCTGCTATGATAAGGAAGAATAACAGTCCGTAGAAAATTTTCGTCGTGCCGTTGGCAAGCCATTTGATTCCCTTATCCAGTCCCGCTACGGACGCAATGGTAAAGGTGGCCGTGATAATGATAAACAGGGTAATCCACACAATCGGTCCCTGGGCGATTCCATATGCCGCTTCCAGTCCGGAACCAATCAGGGCAAGGCCCATGCCGAGGTTGCTTGAAAGACCCAGAGCCAGGGCTACTATCGATACCACGTCGATAACGTTGCGCCAGAAACCGAATTTGATTTTCTGGCCGAACAGAGGCGTCAGGGACGCTGCAACCGAGAGTTCTTCTTTTCTGTTAAAGTAGATATACGCCATCGCGCAGCCTACGATTGAATACATGGCATAGGGGATAAAGGTCCAGTTATAGAACACCCTTCCCATACCAAAGTAAGCCGCCTCCTGTGTCAGAGGGGTAATTCCGGTCCCGGCCAGTTCCCCGTAGATACTTCCATAATAAATCATAACTTCGTTTGCGCCGTAAACGATACAGCCCACGGCGATTCCGCCGGTCAGCGTCATCGCAAACCATGAACCGAAGGAATGCTTTGACCTTGCATTTTTTCCTCCGAACCTGACATTTCCGATCTTGGAAAATGTGAGGATAATTACGACTACCAGACAGAATATGGCAACTAACTGATACAGCCAGCCAAATGATTTTAACGACCAGCCAAAGATTGCCGAACACATTTTAGTAAGCCAGTCATTTCTCAAAATACCCAGAAGCGCTCCGCCGCCGATTATCAAAAATGCCGGCAAAAACACTCCCCACCTGACATCATCCTTTTTCTTGCCC
>CATWBR010000347.1 GCA_958349075.1 uncultured Clostridium sp. | reverse complement strand
GCCCAATATCCCGGCGCAGTAAGTTATGATACTCCACAGGGAAATCACAGAATGGATTACATTCCACAGGGACAGTACAGACTGGTAGAACTGAGGGCGCCTGAGGGGTTCGCCGGAGCTGCCGAGCGGATTATTACCATAGAGGATACTGCCGATATACAACTGTACTCCGTGGAAAATAAACCCCGCTGCCTCTATGTAGAGAAGCATTCGGAAGACGGAAAGGGGCTGGCCGGGGCAGAACTGGCATTATACTGTCCGGATGGCCGGGGAAACTTTTCGCAGGAGCCGGAGTATCTTCAGGATTCCTGGATATCAGGGGAGGAGGGGAATTATACAGAGGAAGACTACCATGAGGGAAAAATACCTGAGGGTTTCAAGACAGGAGATATGAAACCGCACCGGATTGAATTTCTGGGGGCAGGAACCTATTATCTGGCAGAAATCAGGGCTCCGGAAGGGTTTGAAACAATGGAGCCGCAAAAAGTGGAAATCCCAGGCAATGTACAGGGCGGCAGCCCGATCCGGGTCACGGCCGTGAACCGGATAAAAAAGGGCTCGCTTCTCATTGAAAAGGCAGATGCAGAGGACAACGATAAAAAACTGCCCGGGGCAAAGTTTGAGGTGAAAAATAAGAGCACAGGCGAGAGATATCTTCTCGTCACGGATGAAAACGGACGTGCCACGCTGTCAGGCCTGGTGACAGGGGCTCTTCGGGACGGCAGGTGGATTCCGTATCAATTCGCCGTGAGAGAACTGGCGCCTCCTGAATTGTATGCCCTGTCAATGGAAACGACAACATTCAGCTTTACCGATTCGGAGGACAGCAGGGAGCTGACTTATAAGTGTGAAATCAATGATGAACCTACCGATGTTTTAATATCAAAAACAGATTTTGAATCCAATGAATTCGTAAAAGGAGCCAGACTTGCCGTTTATCGTGCGGTGGAAGAAGACGGAACGTTTGCACCATCGGGAGAACCGCTTGAAGAGTGGATTTCGGATGGAAAGAAACACCGCATTACAGGGAAATTGTCGGCGGGAGGAGTTTACTTTCTCATAGAGCTTGAAGCGCCCGGCGGATATATCAAGTCACCTCCCATTCTGTTTGTTTTTGCCGATGACGGCAGGAAGATAAGCAGCATCCGCGATCAGGAACGGATTATAGACTTTAAGACATCGGGACTGTTAAGCGATGCGGTGGAATCAGTCTCGGTCCAGGGAAGGCGGCCGGTGAGTACGGAAATATGGCTGACCCATCTTGATACGGGAAAAATATATGTTATTCCATCCTACCAGACCGCGCCTCTGACCAGGGCGGACGGCCTTACAGACGGCGGTCTGTATGAGGAAAAAGAAATCATCCGGTACACGGACGGGAACAGCCGGATCACGGGCCGGCAGATCTTCCGCATGAGTTTAAATGCAGAAGGGGAGTACCGGCCAAAACTCAGGATGGCAGAAAAAACACTGCTTAAACTGGAGACGGAGAGCGGTGGTTTCATGGAGGAATGGGAGGTGGAAAACAGAGAGGGAAGCGGATACCGCCATGTAATCCAAAATCCTGTATATGAGGAAAAAAATGTGATGGAGGTGGTTGGAGAAAATGGAAAGAACGGTTCAGCAGTTCAGCGAGGCAGCGTTGTAAGATATGGCCTCACCTGTAAAAATACGCAGAAGACGAAAAGAAACGTGGAAATTTCCGTCACTCTGGATCCGCAGCTCGAATACATGCCGGGCAATTCAGACAAAAGGTGGAACGGAGAAAAGAACGGGAAGCTTACAATGATTCTTGAAAATATGGCTCCCGGGGAAGAAAAAAATGTTTTCTTAGCCGCAGCGGTAAAACCGGATGCCGAAACGGCAGTTTCCAGCAGTGCGGAAATTGGAGGTGTATTATGCCTGTGGAAAAATCCGGTTGCGGGAGAGGGCAGTCTCGTGGTTGTGAGACGGCTGACAGGAACGGCGGCCGGTCTGCCGGAGGGAGGAACACACACCTATACCGTTGAGCTGTACGATGAAAACGGGCAGCCTTTAAAAGGCAGTTTCCGGTACACAGGGGATGAGGAAGGAAGGTTAAAAAGCGGCGGCCGGGTGGAGCTCGGCCGAAACGAAAGCATTGTAATCACCGGACTTCCCTGGGGGACCTTGTATAAAATTATTCCGTCAGAGCCGGAGGATGCCGGTTCACCCGGCAAAACATTCGGTACGGAGGGAACAATTGGCCGGAAGGCCGCAAGTGCTGTTTTTGTTTACAGGGAAAATGACGCCTCTGTCCGTGAATTCCTTAAACGGGGCGACGTCTGCCATCTTACGGAAACTACGCTTTATGCCGATGGAAGCAGTCTTGTGACGGGGAAACTTACGTTTACATTGGATGAATCCGCTGCCGCAGGCGGTCTGGACATGAAAGATCAACCGGTCCGGGTGCTGATTTCCAAAACGGATTTAACAGGAGGGACAGAACTTCCGGGAGCAGAGTTTTGTCTGCGGGACAAAGACGGAAGGATTCTGGATGAATGGGTATCCGACGGTAAGCCGCATGAGACGGATGCCCTGCTGAGACCGGGAGAAAAGTATTGCCTTTCGGAAGAAAAACCGCCTGACGGCTATGCGGCGGCAGAGGATATCTGTTTCACTGTTCCGGAGGACGGGGCGGAGACGACTGTTATAGTAAATGACAGGCCGACGAGAATCCTGGTTTTAAAGAACAGCGCACAGGCAGAAGTAAATCAGGAAGAAGTAAATCAGGAAGGAGAAAATCGGGAAGGAGTAAACCAGGAAGGAGTAAATCAGGCAGGAGTAAATCAAGCAGGGGAATATCAGGCAGGAATAAATCTGGCGGGAGCCGAGCTTGAAATAATAGACAGTGAAGGGAAAAGGATTGAAACATGGATCTCAGACGGCACCGTCCATGTCCTGGAGGGAAAGCTCATAGCGGGAGAAACCTATACTTTAAGAGAACTTGCCGCTCCTCCCGGTTACCGTATTGCAGAACCGGTCAGTTTTACCGTGTCGGAGGATGGCAGAGAGGATACCGTTATCATGGAGGACGAACCTACCAGGCTCATGGTAGAGAAGATTGGCTGTGAGGCGGACGGAAAAACGGAAACGGGGAGACTTGCCGGGGCATTGATCCGGATTGAGGATAAGAGGGGGCGGGAAGTATACCGCTTCCTGACCCGGGAAGACGGCGCCCATGAAATTACCGGAATACTGAGGGCCGGGGAGACTTACACGGCCGTTGAGGAGGAACCGCCTTATGGGTACGAGTATGCGGAGCCTGTAACCTTTTCGATCCCTGAAGAGGACGAAGTGGTATGGATTAAGCTTATAGACCGAAAGAAAGCCGAGCCGCCCCATGAGAGAGACAACAAAAAAACGTTTCCGGGGATAGCGGTCCGTAAGTATGACGGCGTGACACTAAAAGGATTGGCCGGCGCGGTGTTTGCCGTTTACCGCAGCGACGGAAGTTTTCTGCTCCAGGTGCATACGGGGGAAGACGGCAGGGCTGAAATCAAGATACACGAGCCGGGAACATATACGTTGGTGGAGACGAAAGCCCCTCCTGGTTACAAGCCGTCGGAGGAGGAATATACATTTACCGTAACAGGGAATGAGAGCGGCAGGAAAGAACTGTCCGTCGCAAATTATCCGGTTCAGGAAACAGCCGGCCTCATTACGGTACATTACGATAGAAAGCTTAAAGGGGACGGAAATATTTTTCTTAAGAGAAGAAGACTGTTTCCGCTGCCGATGGCCGGCGACGGCCCGGCCGGAGCGGGGGAATTGGCGTTGGTGCTCATTCTTTTAGGAGGAACGGCAATGCTGTGGATGCGCAGAAGACAATGGAAGAAGCCGGAAAAGAAAGGCAGGAGGTAGCAGGAGGTAGCATGAAAGCGAAAACAGCAGGAAAAAAGATTATTTTAACCGCGGCTGCCGGTCTGTTCGCCGTGGCGGGGAGTATCCCCGCCATGGCGGCAGAGATTAAAAAAGTGAAAATAAGGCTTGTGGCAGAGACGTTTGATGAGCAAGGGAAACCGGAAGTGGATTTTCTGACAGACAGCGATGAATATGAAATCATCGGTTATGAAAAACAGCAGGATCATGTTTATGAAGTGGAACTGGCGGCAGAGGACGGCAAAGGTTTTGGAAGGATGGAGCAGAAAGATATCAGACTTACGGGGATTAAAGCCTCATGCAGCAGGGCTGTCAGGAAGAGCGGAAAGGAGGCGCTGGAACTGACAATCAAAGCGGAGGGGCTTGACGATGTCATTGGCGAGATCGGCCGGGCAGGTTTCAGGAATAACTCGGCCGTGTGGGACAAGGCTGACAATGCCTGTGCTTACGCCGTAATGCTGTTCAAAAATTCTAAGAGGGTCGGACATACCCACAGAACGCAGGGAAACAGTTATAATTTTTCCCCGCTCATGAAAGAGAAGGGCATTTACCACTATAAGGTGTATCCTCTGTCCATCAATGAAAAAAAGGGAGTTCCGGTTGAATCGGAGTGGTATTCGGTGGATGAGAGCGAAGCGGAGAAATACCGGACGGAGTATGAGACGGTAAAAATAAAATTTCCCGGCTGGGAACAGGATGAAACCGGCTGGCGCTACTGGCAGAGGGACGGAATCTTTCCGCAGGAGAGCTGGCTTTTTCTCGATGGCAATTGGTACTATTTCGATTCCTGCGGATATATGGTTACCGATTGTTTGATACCTCGGAACGGCCGGCAATACTACCTGGATACGGACGGAACGGCACAGGAATGGGAAGAGAAGTGAAGGACGGAGACGGCAGGGCCGGCCGGGGCGAAAGTGCCGAATGGTCCATGGCCGGCAAGGGTTTCACGCAGAGTTTGGCCTGACAGTAATAAGAGGGGGTAATAGGTGCAATTATTAAAATTATATAAATAAAATAAAAAAAGTGATTGAACATACAGGAGATCTGTGATACCATGTAAAGCACAAATATATATCCTATCAGTTC
>CATWBR010000346.1 GCA_958349075.1 uncultured Clostridium sp. | reverse complement strand
ATCATAATCACAGGAGGATACAAATGAAAATTACGGGTATGAAAATTGAGAAAGTCCAGATTCCGTTAAAGGAGCCTTTCAAGGTAGCCTTTACCGTCGTTAATTATCTGGAAAGCGTATTGATTCAGGTAACTACGGATGAGGGATATGTCGGATACGGGGAGGCCGCCCCATTTGCACCGGTAACCGGAGAAACGGTAGACGGCGTGATTGCAGTCCTGGAAATTTTTAAACAGGGGCTGATTGGGATGAACCCGGTGGACATCGAAGCGGTACATGCGATGATGGACGGCGTGATTGTGGGAAACGGAGCCGCAAAATGCGCCGTGGATCTTGCAATGTACGATTTGATGGGAAAATCCATGGGACAGCCAGTCTATAAACTGCTCGGCGGTTTCAGTAATGTGGTGCAGAATGATATCACGATCGGAATCGGCGTCCCGGAAGCAATGGCTGCCGAAGCAAAACGCCTTGTAACCGAGGAAGGATACCGCATCTTAAAAATCAAGGCGGGCATTGATTATAAAGAAGATATCCGCGCCATGAAACTGATCCGTGAAGCGGTCGGCCCAGACATCCGCCTCCGTGCAGATGCAAACCAGGGATACACGGTTTCAGACGCCGTCTGCGCACTGGAGGGACTGCGTGAATATGGCGTCGAAGCCGTGGAACAGTGCCTGCCCCACTGGGATATGGAGGGTTCCGCCTTTATCCGGAACAAGGTAAATGGAATCCAGATTATGCTGGACGAATCCATCCACGGTCCGGTGGACGCTGCCAGGGCCTGCCGGATCGGAGCCGCTGATATCCTGAATATTAAGCTGATGAAATGCGGCGGCCTTTATCCCGCTGCAAAAATCAATGCTATCGCCGAGGCGAACGGCGTCACCTGTATGGTAGGCTGCATGCTGGAGACAAAACTGGCAATTACCGCCGGCTTAAGCCTTGTGGCTGCCAAAAAGAATGTGACGGAGGCAGACTGCGACAGCTTCCTGTATTACAAAGAAAATCCGGTGGAAGGCGGGTTTGTCCAGAAAAATGATACCTTTACACTGCTTAATGAGCCTGGATTCGGAGTGACATTCAATATGTAGCCTAAAAGTATAACTGCAACAGCATGATGAAAACAGTAAAACAGTTTTAAACGGGGCATGCGGCATACAGACCGCACGACCGTATCATGACATAATGAAAAAACCATAGAAACCAACGAAAGAGGTATAATTATGCAATTCCCTATTTTTCAAACGACAGATGAATTACTGACGGTTGTTTTGGTGATGGTGGCATTTTCCCTGTGGATCCAGAGGTTCAAGATGTTTAAGTATATCGGCCCTGCTCTGACGGTAATTGTCATTGGCCTTGTGTTCGTCAACCTGCACATTGTTCCCGGTTATCAGGACGTGTACGGTGTTATAATCACATACTGTGTTCCGATGTCCATCTCCATCTATCTGTTAAATGTTAATTTAAAGGAACTGGCAAAACTTTCCGGAAAGGCCGTAATCGGCCTCGTATCGGCTATTTTCAGCGTCTGCCTGATAGCCACGGTATTCGGCGTAATTTTCGGCGGAAGAATGTTCGAAGGCTGGAAAATTGCCGGAATGTTTGTCGGAACCTATACAGGAGGCAGTTCCAACCTGACGGCTATCGCGGTCGGCCTGGATGCGGCCAACGAAACCATCGCCGCCGCCAATGCCGCTGATTATGTCGTGGGCATGCCTACGCTTTTTCTGATGTTTGCCGCCCCGGCACTGTTCCAGAATGTAAAATTTCTGAGGAAAATCTGGCCGTTCCACCTGTCTGAGGAAGACCGCGTCGGCGACGGGGATGAGCCGGTTCTGATGGCCGAGCAGAAATGGAGCATTCAGGATATCGCGTGGCTTCTGGCAATCTCAATCACCATCGTAACAATTGCCACCAAACTGGCGGCATTTCTCCCCTCTGATTTTGCAAGCGCGGGACGCATTCTCCTCATTTCCACCCTCTCCATCGCGGCAGCCCAGATTCCGGCCGTAGAAAAGCTAAGGGGCAACTTAAATCTGGGACTGTTTTTTGGAATGATGTATCTGGCCATTATTGGCTTCAGTGTGGATCTGGCCTCTTTCTTCGGTTCCACAATGACCATTACCCTCTTCTGTTTCTGTGTTATTATTGGAAGTATTACGCTCCATCTGATCCTGTCCCGGCTGTTCAGGGTACCGTATGAATATGTAATTCTCGGCATTACAGGAGCGATTGCCGACGGAACCACTGCTTCCCTGGTTGCCTCCAGCGCCAGTTGGAACCGGCTGGTCAGCGTAGGCCTGCTCATGGGTGTCATCGGCGGAGTCTGCGGAAACTATGTGGGTATTTTAGTTGCCTATCTGATTAAATTTATAATCGGGGCATAGAAGAAAGAATAAGGAGGCAGCATATGGAACAATGGAAATTTTACCTTTCCGGAATCCTGTACGGAGTCTGTGAGCGGAGGGATAATCAAATCTTTCATCAGCCCCTTGATGTGTATACCGGCCGTCTGAAGGAATGGCAGGAACTCACCGATGAAGACACCTGGTACCAGGAACTTGGAAAAATGAATGTCCGCGAGGCTCTTCTGCGCCTGCCGGATTATGATGCCTGCATCGCTAAAACTGCAGGGCGGACGAATCCCGCTGAAACCTCAGAGGATATTATCCCCTTAGAAACCGAAGGCAAAACCGGGACTAACGGGCATTTTGAAACAACACACGGGGAAATCTATGAGCAAAGAGACAATCATGCATTTGTACAGCGAAACGTTAAATTTCCCAGGGATCTGATTACGGAGGATGAAAAAGTAATCGCGTTTATCACCCCCTTCCGCGATCAGTGCGCGGTGCTGGTGAAAGAAGGGTTTGAAGACAGAACCGTCCTGGACCGCTGGAAAGAACTGGGTACCGCTCCCCTTTTTGCCGTGGAACCTCCGGTGACGGAAATGGTTTTGATGCGGGATCGGGTACGCCTTTCGACCGACGTTTATCTCCCAAAGAACGCCGGGAAAGTACCCTCCGTGTTAATCCGGACCCCCTATGGCAAGGGGGTTGGAGCCGCCGCCTATTTCCGTTTCGTACAACGCGGCTATGCCGTAGTGATACAGGATGTCCGGGGGCGTGAGGACAGCGAGGGAGAATGGCTCCCCATGTACTATGAAGTTGAGGACGGCGACGATACCCTGACCTGGATTGCGGCACAGCCGTGGAGTGACGGGAATGTCGGCATGACAGGCGGTTCCTATCTGGGATACGTCCAGTGGGCCGCTGCCGCCAGCGAAAATCCTCACTTAAAGGCAATGCTCAGCAGCGTCTGCGCCGGGAGTCCATTTGTCGACGTTCCCAGGCGGGGCGGCTGTTTCAACTCCGGCATGCTGGCATGGGCCTTCCTGGTTTCCGGACAGCGGGCCAATCCCGAACTGATGGCGCGTGATGACTGGGAGGAAGTCCTCGATATCAGGCCGCTTGAAGATCTGGCGCCGAAAGCGCTCGGATATGATATCCCCTTCCTGAAAAAATGGTTTGAGCATATGGACTGCGATGATCTGTGGAAACGCGGGAACTGGAAGGAGCGGACCGGGAAGCACCGTGTCCCTGCCCTGATTATGTCCGGATGGTTCGATGACAACGGCATGGGCACAACGGAGGCACTGGAACTTTATCATGACTATGAGGAAAAGAAGGTCATCCTGGGACCATGGATGCATGGAGGCAATGCCAACTATGACATTCACGGATTCGCACTGGGAAATAACGCCCTCCGTTATGATATGGACCTGATCTGCCTGGCATGGCTGGAACACTACTTAAAGGGCGTGGAAAACGGCATTGAGAAGACGCCCCGGGTCGAATATTATACCATGGGCAGCAATGAATGGAAGACAGCCGATAACTGGCCCGTTCCTGGAACACATGAACTGAGTCTGTATCTGGACGGCGCGCGCCGGAATGCGGCGGCGGTAAATGAGGGGCTCCTCTCTTCTTCCGCCCCGGTGCATCCCTCCTATGATTCCTATCTCTATGATCCGAAAAATCCGGCCGTCCATCTCGTGGACATGTCGGAAAATGAACTGGAAGTACCGGAAGATTACACGGAAGAGGAAAAACGTCCCGACTTTCTGTGCTACTCCACCGGTAAACTTTCATCGGATCTGACCATTACCGGAGATGCAACGGCAGAACTTTTTATCTCTTCCGACTGTGAAGATACGGATTTGATGGTCCGCATCACGGACGTGGATGAAAACGGCCGCTCCATGAAGCTGGCCGACGGGGTCATAAGCGTCCGCTACCGCAACCAATTTGAGCATCCCGAGTTTATGGAACCCGGTCAGGTCTATCAGGTGAAGATCCGCACTACGAAGCTGTCCCACACCTTTAAAAAAGGCCACCGGCTTCGTGTGACCATCACCTCCAGCGCGAAGAATTTCATCTTCCCGAACAGAAATACGCGGAACGGCTTTAACAGTGTGACGGTTCGGACCGCCGATAACCGCATTCACCGGGGAGGCGCTTATGCATCGCGGGTGATTCTGCAGAAGGAACGGTAGACGATAATATGATGGCCTGCCTGAAAAGAACCAGGTGTTCATGCAAAAATCCCCTCAGGATGAATCTGTTTCCTGAGGGGATTTTTGCATCCTGTCCGGCCTGCCATTTCTACTCCCTGCGATTCTTTGCTTCGCTGTCTCCAAGAGGCAACACCAACGTAATGTAATTCTATCCCGTAGCCAGATTGTTTTGCCCGGCGTATGGTACGCAATATAGTATGTCCACACAAAGTAGTCTCCTGATTAAATGTAATCCCCGCCTGAAGGTATGCGTTCAACCGTTCAATTACAATTCTACCTGCTTTCATTAAATCCGCGGTATTTCTCCAGTCTCCAAATCCTCTCAATATTTCATCTGTATTAACCCTTGGCATCGTATCCTCATAATGCGTAGTTCTATATAAGGTCGACTTTCCTGCACCGTTTACTCCTGCATATAA
>CATWBR010000345.1 GCA_958349075.1 uncultured Clostridium sp. | reverse complement strand
GAGGTGGACAGACTACTGGCTACAGGGCAGATTGACGATCTGCATACCGCACTCATCCAGGCTGAGAAAAGCGCCGCAGCAATTGAATTTACGACACAGTTAACAAGCAGGGCCGTAGGTGCCTATAATCAAATAATGGGGATGCAAATATAACTTGATTTGCAGGATAGAGTATGGGACTTAATGAAAAAATAAAAGGACTTCCTGCCTTTTTTAAGAGCAGGAACGGAAAGATAGCAGCCGGCGTAGGTACGGCTGCCATTGTTGCCTTGCTGGCAACAGCTTACTTGAATACGAAAAACAGTAACTATGAAGTTTTGTTTCCCGGGATATCGAGAGAAGAGAATGCAGAGGTATTTGCCGTTCTGCAGAGTAAGGATATAGCAGCAAAAAGAAATTCAGAAGGAGAAGTTATCGTTCCGGAAGCGGAGATAGGGGATGTCATGCTTGACATGTCTGTATTAGGTTATCCTAAAACCGCGCTTCCCTTTGATATTTTCTCAAATAACACGGGTTTTACCACGACCGAATTTGAAAAAAAACAATATTTATTATTAAGTCTACAGGACAGGATAGAGCGGACATTAAAAGACATGAACGGTGTTAAGAATGCCATCGTTACTTTAAATGTTCCGGACGACAGTACCTATGTGTGGGAAGAACAGGATTCCGACAGCACGGGTTCCGTCTCCCTGTCCTTTTTTCCGTCCTATGAGCTTTCACCCGATAAAGTGGCGGCAATCAAGAAGCTGGTGGCAAACAGTGTCCCCCGGCTTCTCCCGGAAAACGTAGCGGTAATCAATGCAGACACGATGCAGGAGCTGGTATCCGGCGACGTGGGCGATGGTAATCTTTACGGACTGAGCCGCCTCGATTTTGAGGAACGCGTGGAAGAAAAGCTGGAAAATAAGATTAAAAACGTGCTGGCTCTCGGATACAAACCGGGCCAGATCAGAGTGTCTGCCACAGTTGTAATCGATTACGATAAGATGATCACGGAAGATCTCCGCTATGTGCCGGAGGAGAACGGCCAGGGAATCGTAAAAGACTTCCAGGAACAGGGGGCGGCGGGCGGAACTCTGCCCGGTGCCGGAGGAATCGCCGGGGAGGAGAATAATACCGACATTCCCACCTATGGAGGAGCCGCGGGCGGCGGCACAGCCGGCCGAAACGGTGACTATTACCGAAGTGTGGATTATATCGTAAGTTACATAAAACGCCAGATAGAGAAAGATAATGTGGAGCTTCAAAAGGCCACGGTTGCGATCTCCGTCAATGACAACAATCTGACGGAGACAAAGAAACAGCAGTTGATCGAGGCGGCCTCCAAGGCGGCGAATATAGCGCCCGAAGATATCGTTGTGACCAGCTTTAAGCAGTTGGAAAATACCGAGGGCAAGGTACCGGATGCAGTACCCGCACAGTCGGACGGAGCGGCAATCTGGAACAACCGGTTTATTCTCTATGCGGCAGCCGCACTGATTATCCTTATCCTGATGTCAATTATTATGCTGATCCGGAAAGGGAAGAAGATTGCCCGGGAGGACGAGGCCTTATTCGGCCCCGCGGACGGCCTGATCATTCCGGAGGGCGGACCTCTAGAGGAGGCGGTCAGCCGCGCCGAAGACAATGCGGTCAACATTGAACTCAGTGAGAAGCTTAAGAAGAGCCGGAATCCTGCGGAGAAGGTAAAAGATTTTGCTAAGACAAATCCCGAAATCATAGCGTCTATGATCAGTTCATGGTTGAAGGAGGCTAAGAAATAATATGGCAGATGAAGAAAAAACAATGATGAACCCCGCGGAGAAAGCGGCGGCCGTCATCAGTATAATCGGAGCGGAATCGGCTTCCGAGGTGTTCAAGTATCTGAATGACGGGGAAATTGAACAGATATCCATTGAACTGGCCCGGCTTCCAAGACTGAATGATGCGGAAATAGAGGATATATCGAAAGAATTTTATGAGTGCTGCGTCACACAGAAGGTGATATCCGAAGGCGGCAAGGACTATGCTAAAGAGGTTCTTGAAAAGGCATTCGGGCAGCAGCAGGCCAGGAATCTGATGGACCGTGTAACCAAGGCATTGAAGACCAAGTCCTTTGGTTTTATCAGAAAGGTAGATTATAAGAGCCTGATGAGTGTTGTCCAGAATGAACATCCCCAGACACTGGCTATGATACTTTCCTATGCAACACCGGAGCAGGCGTCACGTATCATTGTAAACCTTCCGAGAGAGACACAGATCGATGTGGTGGAGAGAGTGGCCAACATGGATCGTGCTTATCCCACGGCCGTCAAGATTGTGGAGGACGTGGTGAGAAGGAAGATAGGTTCTTCCGAATCGGAGGAGGCCATGGAAGTGGGAGGCCTCAACTACATAGCCGATGTAATGAACCACGTGGACAGAAGCACGGAAAGAGACATCTTTGATGAACTGAACATTAAGAATCCGCAGCTTGCCGAGAATGTCAGAAAGCTGATGTTTGTATTTGAGGATATTGCCTATCTGGATCCGCTTTCCATCCAGCGCTTTATCAGGGATATCGATTCCAAGGATCTTGCCGTTGCGCTTAAGGTAGCCAATAAAGAAGTGACCGGCGCTATATTCTCCAATATGTCCAACCGTATGAGAGAGAGTATCCAGACGGATATGGAATATCTGAGGAATATCAGGATGAGTGACGTGGAAGAGGCTCAGCAGCGGATTGTAGGCACCATCAGGAGATTGGAAGAAGATGGGGAGATCGTAATTTCCAAGGATGGAAAGGATGAGATAATTGTCTAAGATTATAAAATCAGACGAGGCAGTGCTGGAAGACTTCCGTGTGGATCTTTATCATGTGAATGACGCAGAGGAGCCGGAAAAAGAACCCGACTCTGTCGGGGAGGAAGAGTACCGTAAAAAGTATGAACTGATCTCCAAAGAGAAGAAGCAGATATTGGAACATGCCAGAATTCAGGCGAAGCAGTCCGCATCGAAACTATTAGAGGATGCCTATGCCCAGAGAGATAAAATAGTAAATACCGCCGAGACAGAAGCAGAACGCCTGAAGGAGGCAGCCAGGAAAGAGGGCTACGAAGAAGGAATCCGGGAATCCAAAAAGTTTGTGGAAGAAAGACTTGAGATTTTGAACCGGGAGATAGACAGCCTGAACCGGGCCCAGAAAGAGCTGTTTGATGAATTTAACAGGGATATACTGGATCTGGCTTTTAATATGACGGACAAAATCCTGAAAAAGACGTTGGAAAAAGATGAGACGGCGCTTTTAGAGCTTGTCAAATCGGTTCTCCGGGAAGAGGCAGGAAAAAGTGATCTGACGGTTCATCTGTCGAACCGTGCATATAGAATGATTGAAGAACTGGAACAGCAACTGGAGCCCATCAGGGAACAGAACGGCAGAAACATAAAAATAAAAAAAGATGATATTCCATCCAGTGATATAAAAGTAGAGACAGAAGAGGGCATAGTGGATGCTTCCATCTCCGTTCAACTGGAAAATCTGAAAAAGTTTCTGGATGAATACAGAGAAGACAACTGACTGTTTTCGGGAGAGGTTTATGGATATAGAACGGATGGAGAGCCAGCTAAGAAACACCAGCCTGTACCGCTATTTAGGAAAAATTGAAAAAATTGTAGGGACCACCATAGAATCAATCGGGCCTGTCTGTAACATAGGGGATGTCTGCAGCATCGAGATTCCGGGAAGCAGCAAGAACATATTTACCGAAGTGGTCGGATTCCGTGAAAATAAGGTATTGCTGATGCCATATGATGAGATAGAGGGAATCGGATATGGCAGCGCCGTGAAAAACACGGGGCATAAATTAAACATTGCCGTGAGCAATGAACTGATAGGCAGAACCGTGGACGCCCTCGGTTCTCCGATGGATGATCTGGGCGATATCAAAACGGAAGGATATTATAAAATCGGCGGCCAAAAATCGAATCCCATGACCCGTCCGCAGATTGATACCGTCATCCAAATGGGAATTAAGGCTATCGATGGTATGCTCACCATCGGCAAGGGTCAGAGAATGGGAATCTTTGCAGGAAGCGGAGTTGGAAAGAGTACCCTGATGGGCATGATAGCCAAAAACGTAAAGGCGGATGTCAATGTCATTGCTCTGGTAGGGGAGAGAAGCCGTGAGGTTGTGGAATTTATCAGGCGCGATCTGGGGGAAGAGGGATTAAAACGCTCTGTCCTCGTCGTGGCCACGTCAAACCAGTCGGCTATGATGCGGTCGAAATGTCCGATGACGGCTACCGCAATTGCCGAGTATTTTAAAGATCAGGGAATGGATGTCCTTTTGATGATGGACTCCCTCACCAGATTTGCCATGGCCCAGAGGGAAATCGGCCTGAGTGTCGGGGAGCCTCCGGTGGCAAGAGGATATACGCCGTCCATTTATTCGGAGCTTCCAAAGCTCCTGGAGCGGTCAGGAAACTTTAAGGAAGGTTCGATAACCGGAATATATACGGTTCTGGTGGAAGGTGACGACACCAACGAACCGATTTCCGATACGGTCCGGGGAATTATAGACGGACACATCATCCTGTCCAGAAAGGTGGCTGCGAAAAATCATTATCCGGCCATAGACGTTCTGAACAGTATCAGCAGGCTGATGAACGAGATTGTGCTGCCGGAGCAGAAAGAGGCGGCCAACAAGATAAGAAAAATGTTGTCCGTATACGAAAACAATGCGGATCTCGTAGCGATTGGCGCCTATAAAAAGGGAAGCAACAAGGACCTGGATGAGGCGCTGGCCAAGATGGAGCAAATCAACGGATTTTTACAGCAGAAAACGGATGAGAGCTTTGACATGGATGAGACGGTGCTCAAGATGATCAAATTAACAGAATAAATTCTGATGAATCGGGGAAAAAGGTATGAAGAAATTTTCGTTTTCACTTGCGAGAATGCTGAATTATCAGGAGCAGATACTGGAGAAAGAAAAGGGAATCATGGGACGTCTGATCGCGGAGCGCGATGAGATGGAGGCAAGGCAGGGAGTCATTC
>CATWBR010000344.1 GCA_958349075.1 uncultured Clostridium sp. | reverse complement strand
TTTTGTTTCGAGGGATTTATGTTTTTTTAAAAAACTATGTCAAGTATATTTTCCTCCCGCCGATAAAGTGTCGAAAACACCCCATTTAAAAATTTTTTTAACATCTTGTTATTTCCCCCAAAACATCGACATTTCCTCGACTGCCTGTACATATACTTGAACCATCAGATACAAACAAACGCCGCTTACGAAAAGCCAATACCGTAGACGGCCGGAAAGAAACAATACTACATAGGGTGTAGAAATCAAAAAACAAACAACAAAAAGAAATGGAGGAATTTAGCTATGTCAATGAACGGTGGAAACATGTACGCACCAAAGGAAGGAAAACCGGAAATCTACTATTCCGTAAAAGCTCAGAGAGGTGGCGAATTAAGATGTAAAGGCTGGAAACAGGAGACCATCTTAAGAATGCTTGAGACCAACATGGAAAATGCTGAGATTCCGGAGCAGTTAGTTATTTACGGCGGCAACGGAAAGTGCGCAAGGAACTGGGAATCCTACCATGCAATCGTTCAGTCCTTAAAAGACCTTGAAGACAATGAGACACTGGTTATCCAGTCCGGTATGCCGGTTGCAGTATTCAAAACACACAAATTAGCTCCACGTGTTGTTATGGCTACTACTAATATTATGAAAGCTGACTGGGAGCGTTTCTACGACCTTCAGGATAAGAACCTTACAATCTTCGCACAGTACACGGCTGCTCCTTGGGAGTACATTGGTACACAGGGCGTTATCGAAGGAACCTTCGAGACTCTGACCGCTATCGCTCTTAAAAAAGAGTGGGATAATGACATGCACGGCAAGATTTTCTTAACAGCAGGTGCAGGCGGCATGGGTGGAAACCAGACATGGGCCGGTAAAATGCACGGCGCAGTAGTTATCCTTGTTGATGCTGATGAGAGAGTTATCCAGAGACGTATCGAGAAGAACTACATGGATATGATGGTTAGGTCTTTAGACGAAGCTATCGCTATCGCTAAAGAGCATATTGAAAAAGACGACCCGATCTCCATCGGTGTTGTTGGAAACGCAGCAGATGTTTATGAAGAGGCTCTTGCAAAGAACTTCCTTCCGGATGTTGTTACAGAAATGTGTCCTTGTCATGACCCGATTTCCTATATCCCATCAGGATATACAGGAGAAGAGGCTGACGTATTCAGAGGAAAAGACAGAAAAGCTTATCTTGCAGCAGCACGTGAGACAATGCAGCGTCAGTTACGCGCTATGATCGAGTTCAAGAAACGCGGCGTTGAAGCATTTGAGTACGGCACAAGCATCCGTAAAGAGTGTATCGATGCAGGTATGCCAGAGAAAGAAGCAAAACAGATTGAAGGTTTCGTAGCAGCATACATCAGACCGCTGTTCTGCGAAGGCCGTGGACCTTTCCGTTGGACCTGTATCTCCGGCGAAGCTTCCGACCTTGCACGTCTGGATGACCTGGCACTTGAAATCTGCAAGGGTGACAAACTCGTTGAGAGATGGATCAACCTGGCCAGAAAACATCTTCCGATCGAGGCTCTTCCGGCACGTATCTGCTACATGGGCTTTGGCGAAAGAAGACGTTTCGGTCTTGCTGTTAACGAATTAATCAAGAAGGGCGAGGTAAAGGGCCCGGTAGCATTCTCCAGAGATAACTTAGACTCCGGTTCTATCGTTAACCCGACATTCGAGTCCGAGAATATGCCAGACGGCGGAGACTACATCTCTGACTGGCCATACTTAAATGGTTTATTAAACTGTGCAGCCGGTTGCGACCTGATCGCTATCCAGGCTAACTACTCCATGGGTGAGGCTGTACATACAGGTGTTACCATGATCGCTGATGGTACAGAAGAAGCTGATGTCAGACTTGACTCTGCCCTGACCGTTGACTCCGGTATCGGTGTTGTACGTCACGCTCAGTCCGGATACCAGGCTGCAAAAGATGTCTGCAACGGAACCGGCAAGATTGCAGGCGGCGAAGGCATCAAGATTCCGCTTTGGTGGGAGCCGGCCGATAAGGTTACATTTGCTCCAGAAGGCGAATATATGAGATAATTGTACAGAAATGTACATTGCAGGAGGGTTCATAAGGGTACTTATGTGCCCTCCTGATTGTGTTTTTTAATACGTTTAATTTATGTAAACTGATTGATTATGAAAGGAGATCACAATGGATCACAATAAAAAAGTTCTCCTGATCCGAAACGCCAGACAGCTTCTGACCATGGAAGGCGATCATAACAGCGATATCGGCCTGATTGAAGACGGCAGCGTCCTGATCCGTGACGGTCTGATAGAGGCCGCGGGCAAAGCAGCCGAAATCGATAGAATGGTTGAGAAACTGAAAGCCGAGGGCACGGAGGTGGAAACGATCGACGCTTCCAGAAAGGTTGTACTGCCAGGCTTTATCGACTGCCATACACACGTGACATTCGGCGGTTCCAGAGTAGCCGCTTATTCCATATCCGTTACGGATGACAATCCGGAAACTCTGGTTAAAAAAGGAATTCCAACCGGTATCTATGCCTCCGTCAACATGACGGTTAACCTTCCGAAGGAAGAGTTAAAGGCACAGACAAAACGCCGTCTGGAAAATATGTTTATGAACGGAACCACTACTCTTGAAGGAAAAAGCGGGTACGGCCTGACAATGGAATCCGAAATCCGCATGCTGGAGGTAAACCGCGAGTTAAATGCCGAACTGCCTCTGGATATCTTCTCCACCTTCCTCGGAGCCCATGGCTGGACGGAGGGAATGAAAAAAGAGGATTACATAGAACTGCTCTGCAAAGAGATGATTCCGCGCGTGGCCGAAGAAAAACTGGCCGGCTGCAACGACATCTGGTGTGACGAAGGACATTATACGGCAAAGGAATGTGAAACCGTACTGGCCGCCGGCCGCGACTTCGGACTGGCCCCCAGGATTCACACCGACGCCTACTCTTATATAGGCGGTTCCGATCTTGCTGCCGATATGCATATGCTGTCGGCCGATCATCTGAACTATACACCGGTCGGCGTATTCCAGAAATTGAAGGATGCCGATGTCACCGGAGTTTTACTGGTTGGCACCGACTTTGCCGTAAACCATGCAAAACAGGTTAACCCGCGCCCGATGTTAGATATCGGAATGGATCTGGGCCTTGCCACTAACTGCTGTCCCGGATGCTGGTGCGAATCCATGATCTTTATCCTTGTGCTTGCCTGCAGGCAGCACGGATTTACTCCGGAAGAAGCGCTGCGCGCCGCAACAAAAGGCGCCGCCAAAGCAATGGGATTAAAAGACAGAGGCTCCCTTACCCCAGGTAAGATGGCAGACCTTTTAATTCTCGATACAGACACTTACGAAGATTTAATTTACAAATATGGCCGCAATCCGATCGAAACGATCATTAAAAAAGGCAAAGTAGCGGCCCAGGGAGGCATTTTATGTATTTAGACGTATTTAACAAGGTTGTTGATTCGGATGACTTTACCGTAGGAGGCGGCTCCGCTTCCGCTCTGGCCGGAGCTATGGCAGCCGGCATGGCTTCCATGGTTGCAAAGCTTTCCATGGCAAAACCGGTTAATCTCACCGTAGAAGAATACACGGCTATGTCAGCGGAACTGGATCAGCTCGCCCAGACCCTTTTAAAGGGATCCGAGCAGGATACGGAAGCGTACTGCATGATCAAAGACGCTTTCGCTCTTCCAAAGTCTACTGACGAGGAAAAAGAAGTCAGAAAACAGGCTGTCCGCGACGCAGCGTACCAGGCTGCCCTTGTTCCAAAGAACAACGGATATAATAACAAGAGAGTTTACGATCTGGTATGCCGTCTGGAAGGTTCTTCCAACCCTGCCTGCCTCTCCGACCTTATGAGCGCAAAATATCTGTCCGAATCCGGCGTAAAGGGCTGTGTTTTAAACATCCAGGCCAACCTGTCCATGATTAAGGACGAAGCCAGAACAAAGGAAATGGAAGACGCGATGGCAGATCTCGGAAAGGGAATGATGTAAGAGTCATTTCAGAGGCGTAACGCCCCTTTGAAATAGAAGTGTGTAATAATAACATACGCCATGAATTAAAGAAATCAGGAGGAAAAGTAATGAAAGTTTTAATGGCTGAAGTTAATATCAGCGAAGGCAAAGATCTGGATCTGGTTGAGCAGGTTAAGGCCGCTCTTCTGGATGGAGAAGAAGTTGATGTAATGGACATCAACTCCAATGCAAACCACAACCGTACCGTATTTACCTACAAGGGAAGCCCTGAGGCTGTTTTAGCCGGCACAAAGCGTCTGGCCACAAAAGCTATCGAGCTGATCGACATGACCAAACACATCGGAAGCCATCCGCGTATCGGCGCCGTTGACGTTGTTCCGTTTATCCCTGTAAAAGATGTCTCTATCGATGAGGCTCTCGTTATTGCAAGGGCATTCGGAAAATATCTGGGCGACGAACTGGGCGTTCCGGTTTATTACTACGAAGACGCGGCCACCTGTGAAGAGAGAAAGAATCTTGTCCGCATCCGTAAGGGCGAATATGAAGCTCTCTGTGAGCGTATGAAAGATCCTGCATGGGTTCCGGACGAAGGACCTAAGGACTTTAATGCCAAGAGCGGCGCTACTGTTACCGGCGTACGTTTCCCGCTTGTAGCTTTCAATGTAAACTTAAAAACGGCTGACATTGCTATCGCAAAACAGATTGTGAAAGCGGTCAGAGGCGCTGCCGGCGGATATCAGAACGTGCGCGCTATCGCACTTCCTCTGGAAGAGCGCGGAATCGTTCAGGTTTCCATGAACCTGACAAATTACGAAAAGACACCAATCCACCGCGTATTTGAGACAATCAAATCCGAGGCGTCCCAGTACGGCATCCTGGTTGAGGACTGCGAACTGGTAGGACCTGTTCCTGTTTACGCTCTGGAAGAAGTGCTTAAATTCTATCTGAGAACACATACATTCTCAATGGATCAGTTATATTTCTAAAAACCCTCTTTGGTGATAAATACAATGCGGCAAAACGGAAGACGGGATGCTGCAGTTCTTTAAAATGGTGATTATATATGGGGAGAGAA
>CATWBR010000343.1 GCA_958349075.1 uncultured Clostridium sp. | reverse complement strand
TAATAAAAGTGAAATGAGAAATATCAGAAGGGAAATGCAGATAATTTTCCAGGATCCTTACGCTTCGATTAACCCCAGGATGACGGTAAGCGAAATCATCGGGGAATCCTTAAAAATCCACAAACTTGTCAGTTCAAAAGAAGAGATGGATAAGAAGGTAGCGAAGCTGATGGAAACAGTAGGCCTGGCGTCGAGGCTTTATAATGCGTATCCCCATGAGCTGGACGGAGGCAGGAGGCAAAGAATCGGAATTGCCAGAGCCTTATCCGTGGATCCGAAATTTATTGTCTGTGATGAGCCCGTATCTGCTCTGGACGTATCGATTCAGGCTCAGATCCTGAACCTGATGATGGATTTACAGCAAGAACTCGGCCTGACCTATATGTTCATCACCCATGATCTGTCGGTCGTGAAGCATATATCCAATAATATTGCAGTTATGTACCTGGGGCAGATGGTAGAACTGGCACCCTCTAAGGAACTGTTTCGCAATCCGGTTCATCCTTATACCCAGGCCCTGCTGTCGGCAATCCCCGTAGCAAACCTGAGAAAGAAACGGGAACGCATTATTTTAAATGGGGAAATCACTTCCCCCATCAACCCCAAGCCGGGCTGCCGGTTTGCCAATCGCTGCATCTATGCAACGGAAACATGTAAAACAAGAGAGAATCAGCTCGTAGAAGTTGCCCCCAACCATTTTGTTGCCTGCGTCCGGATGGCAAAGATATAGGGGACGGTGAAAACGTATTTTGGCAGACGGGAGATGGGGTTATGAACGAGTTGATGAGTAAAAGAATTTATAATTATGCGAAGCTGATTATCGCGCGCGGCCTCTGCGTCCGCGAAAAGCCGGTCGTCATTCAGGGCAGTACAGAGGTGTCGTATTTTATCGGGATTCTGTCCGAGACGGCCTATCAGGCAGGTGCAAGCCATGTGGAAGTAGTCTTTCAGGATGACGTGCTGGAGCGGCTCAAATATGAATATGAGTCCGGGGAAACCGTGGGGACAATTCCTCCCTTTGCCGCCGATAACCTTATGTATTATCTTAATCAGGGGGCTTCCTATTTGAGATTAACGTCCCAGGATCCGCGTAACCTGGACGGTTTGGACACGGAAAAAATTAAAAAGGGAGCCGCTGCACGGAATCACGCTCTCAAAAACATCCAGCCATTGATTATGGGGCATGAAATAAAGTGGTGCATTGCAGCGGCACCCGGACGGAAATGGGCGGAGATGGTATTTCCGGAGGCGGAGGATCCCGCTGAGCAATTATGGGACAGCCTGTTAAAGTGCTGCTTTTGCGACGAAGAAGATCCGATTGCGAGGTGGGATGACCATGTGGAGAGAATGAAGCAAAGGCTTGATAAGCTGAACGGAATGAGTCTGGACAGGCTGCACTTTTCTTCGGGCAACGGAACCGATATTGTAATCGGACTCTGTGAGGGCCACAGATGGAGGGGCGGTGATTCAAAAACTCCTGACGGCATCCGGTTTTCACCAAACATCCCGACCTATGAACTGTATTCGGTGCCGCACAAAGACAGGGCGGACGGGGTTGCCGTCTCTACAAAGCCTTTGTCTTACATGGGACATGTGATTGAACCGGGCTTTGCGCTCACCTATAAAAATGGGAAAATAGTTCATGTAGAAACAAAGAAATGGGAGGAGGGGAGGCTGTTGGAAACCATCCTTCATTCCTACGGTGGAACCGAACGTCTGGGAGAGGTCGCCATCGTCGATTTTCATAATCCCATCGGCCTGACCGACCGGATTTTCTATAATACACTGCTGGATGAAAATGCAGCCTGCCATCTGGCCATGGGAAATGGTCTGGGCACGGCGGTTGATCCGCTGTGCAATGCCGGCAGAGAGGGCGTCAACCGGTCCGATATCCATATTGACTATATGATTGGAAGCAGTGATATGGCATGCATTGGTATTTCGAAAGATGGAAAAGAATATCGGATTATGGAGGAGGGGAAAATTATTATTTAACAGACAAAAACATCCGGCGCTTTCCCTGACAGGAAGAGAACACCGGATGTTTTTGTCTGTTTTTCCATGAAGTCAGCCGCCGGAAAGCTTTAGCAGGAGCTGCCGGTCGATGGGGGAATACACATCCTCCAGAAGCTGGAGGGCATAGTCGCGGTAATAGGTAAAATCTTTATCCAGCTTTTTGCTGATGCATTCTTTTTCTGATTCCCCGTCGAAAAGTCCCGATTTTATCTGAGCACAGATGCGGTATACAATTCCCAGTTCATATCTGCTTTCCAGTTTTTCAGCATAAAAACGGGCATTTTTTAAATGCGTTATTGCACTGCCGTATTTTTTGTTTTTCAGCAGGACAAGGCAGTAGTAAGAATAGGGCAGGCTACGTCCCCACATCAGGTTCCCGCGTTCGTAACCGGTTATTGCCTCCGACAGGTGTTGTTCGGCCAGCTCAATGCTGCCGCTGTCGTAGGCTGCAATACCGGCGTAGGCATAGAAAATGCAGATTCCGCTGGAAAGGGAATTCCGGCTGCAGATTTCGATTGCCTGAGCATAGAAGGAGAGCGCTTTTTCATAGTCGTAAGCAAAACGGTGGGCTTCGCCAATCCAGGAGTATGCGGCAGCCAGATTATACTGGTGCTTATCACGATCCTTTGAACGGGTAAAAAGTTCGATGGCTGTTTCAAGATGGCCGATCCCCTCTTCTAAAAGGCCTGACATGAGGCAGTATAAGCCCTGAAGGCGTCTCCAAACGGCGATCTCCTCCGGAAGTCCGGCGTCCTGCAAAAGGCTGAGTGAATTCTGGATGATCCGGTTCATCTGCACCGGTTCGTACCGGTTGATATAAATGCAGATTAGCTGACGGTTTGCCTGGAGGAGATTGGTCAGGCGTAGGGGAGAGTCATAGAGTTCGTTGATTTCCTTCAGCTTCAGAATGTACCGCAGGCCTTTCTCATAGCTGCAGTTTCTGATATAATGGCGGCCGATCATGTGGAGATAGTCGGAGACAATTTCCAGTTGCTCGTTGCGGCCGGCCTCATTGGCCAGAAATGGATCGACTTGATCATGGACTCTGTTTTCAATGGAATTCAAAAGCGTTTCGATGCTTCCCAGGTCGTCCGACGGGCCGGCCGACGACTTTCCGCACAAATCGACGGGAAAGAAGGTCAGATTCTGTTCAATTACAGGGAAGAATTCATGCGTTACATTCAGGTAATGGTAAAGGTATTTAACCGTATATTTTAAATACTTTTGATAGTTTGAGCTTTTGTCAAAATGGTATATCAGTTTTGGATAAAGCGCTAAGTCACTCAGGTTTTCAGCCAACATTCCCTCATATAAAAGGCCCGCCTTGTTATGCAGAATCCTTTTCTTGGTCCAGGACATTCTTTCATAGATATATTCGTAAAATTTCTGGTGCGTAAAAGAAAAGTAGGTATCCTCCTCGTCACTGTCTTCCCGGAGCAGGTTCTGCTGCAGGAGGGTCTCCAGCAGTTCTGCCAGCACATAATCTTCCTTATGAGACATGGCAGAGAGACATTTAAACGAGATTCCGTCAAAAAAGATGGAAACCAGATTCAGGATCTGATGGCATTCTTCCGGCAGGGGAGCAATACGCTGTTCAATGATATTGCGCATGTTGGGGGTAATGTCGTCGGGTGAACCATTATATTTGATATGGTGGACAGCCTCCCGGATAAAGAGGATATTTCCCTCGGTCTCGCGGAAAAGCTGCTGTTTTGTTTCCTGCGTCAGATGGTAATCCGGGAGCAGTTGTTCCGCCAGGCTTACGGTATCCTGAAAACTAAAACGCGGCAGAGAAATGATATCCAGAAGATTGAGGGAGAACATATTGGTAAAAAGACGTCCCGGCTCGGTTCCCGGATTATTACGCGCGGTCATGAGAAGCAGCAGGCGGCATTCCTTTAAGCAGCAGGCGGTCGTTACGATATCCCGGATCAGGGAAAGGCTGATTTCATCGGTCCATTGAATATCATCAATGAATAGCAGCAGACGGTGCTTTTCGGAAAAGCGAAGAAGGGAGTTCACGAAAATGCTCTGTATGCTTTTGTAGTCCATGGTGCTGATATCGTCGATATCAAGCACGCTGTCGGATTCCTTCTCTAAAAAGGGGAACAGGCCGGTAATGCTCTGCACGAGATACCGGTTTTCCTCCGTCTCGCCGTTCGCCGTCAAATATTCCAGCAGTTGGCGGGCTGCAGACTGCCAGGGTTTCAAAATATATTTTTCTTCCGCATAATAACATCTTGTTTTTAAAATCAGAAAATCGGGATCTTCCTGCAGCGTTTTTTGAACAAGATGAAGGAAACGCTCAGCCAGAGCTGTTTTTCCGATTCCGGCTTCCCCTGAAAGTAAGATGTGCTTAAAGGGGCGTTTTTCCATAAAAGAGGTAAATGTATGCTGGAGATGGTGAAGTTCTTCCTCACGTCCGTAAAAAAAAACTTTGTCCGCAGAAGCGTCTCCGAGCTCCTTTTTACTTTTCAATAATGCTGAAATTTGTTTATTCAGTGCATTTTCGATAGAACTTGCAAGTTTCCGGGTGTCTTCTCCCGGCTTTTCAAACAACTCCTGTTCGAAAAGTTCCTCCAATTGGTGATACAGCTTCAATGCCATCGAATAATTCTGTCTTCGCTGATAAATTTTCATCAGATACTGATAGGCAGTTTCATCGAATTCATTGATCTGGAGCTGTTTGTGGCATAATTCTTCGCAGTGTTCCCAATTCTCTTTGTCAAATTCCGTCACGATGGCGGCCTGCAATCTTTTAAAATAGAGATTTTTGAGATATTGCCTGGTATTCTCAACCCATTCGTTGTACAGTGTATTATTTTTTAAATAGAACCCTTCCAGAAAGTCTCCTGTATAAAGAGCGATGGAATCAGGAGTGGAGAGGAAACGATCCACATCCACATCAATCTGTAAATTCTGCCCAAGAAGAATCTGTTCCCCGGAGCCCTTGACAATAGCAGATTTCCCCAGAGATTTTCTGAGAATATAGAAAGCATTGCGCAGGTTTGAGGTGCTTTTTTCCTCATCG
>CATWBR010000342.1 GCA_958349075.1 uncultured Clostridium sp. | reverse complement strand
ATCAATAAGCTTGGTTATGTAATAAATGTTATTTGCTTTTGAGATACATATGGAAAATATAAATAAAAATTCGCAGGAGTATGAATCATGAAAGGATTTAAAGAGATGAGAAAGTGGTTTGTTGAAGAAGAAAGCGGCCAGGGTATGGTGGAGTACGGTTTGATTATTGTACTGATTGCTATCGCAGTGGTAGCCGCCCTTACAACAGTAGGAGATCAGTTGGTTGCTACATTTGAAAACATTGGGAACTCAATTAACCCTACTCCGTAATTTATGAATCAAACACAATAAAATTAATTTGCTATAAACAGGAAAGAGACATTGCAATAGAGAGAATTCAATCTCTTTATCTTGCAGTGTCTTTCTTTCATAAGAAGTACAGATAAATTACAGAAAGGGCAAGCCGATGAAGAAGACAAAACTGATCTCCCTGCTGGCCGCCGTCATCGCGACAATTGCTGTGTGGTCTGCGCTGAACGGCCGCAAAGAAGAACGTCTTTCAAATGAAAGGCCCCGGGAGGTTGTTACTGCCAGAATTGAGATACCGGAGGGCACTGTGATTGAAGCGGGAATGTTGGAAGTGAAACAGATCCCGGAAAAATATGTGTCCGGTTCCGTCTTTTCAACCACCAAAGAGGTGGCGAAGAATGTGGCAAAAGGTGATATTGCCGCGGGGGAACAGATTACAAAGGGCCGCCTTACTTCTGCGGAGGCGGATGAAATAGGACTTGCCTACCGGATCGACAAGGGAAAAAGGGCAATTACGCTGGAAGTGGGAATCGAGGCCGGAGTAGCTAATATGATCGTTCCCGGCAACAAGGTGGATGTTATGGAGACCAATCTGAATGAGAACGGAGGACTTACAACCAGTTATCTGCTGCAGCAGGTGGAGGTCCTGGCGGTGGACGCCCACTTAAAAAGATGGGAAGGGGCCGGAACAGATGAGTACGCCAGCGTCACATTGTCCGTCACACCGGAAGAGGCACTTCTGGTGGAGATGGACAGTTTCACCGCCAGGACGGTAAATGACGGGAATCTGCGTCTGCTTTTAAGACCGCAGGATGATGATGGGCTCTCAACGGAGATGTCCGTAGAAGCCTTTGTCGTTCCGGCTCAGGCAGCGATGCAGCCGGCAGACCCGGGACAGGAGTAGGAGAAATGAATATCAGAACGCTGTTAGTTGGATTTGATGATGATATGAGGGATCGGCTTACCTATTTTTTAAGTGAATCGGAGATAGAGATTAAAGGCGAGATTGGAGAGCTGTCACACGGAACGGAAGCGATCGATCGGGATAAGCCGGGACTGCTTCTGGTGGCGGCATCGGCGGAACGCAAGCTTTTCATGTTCTGCCAGCAGGTTTATATTTTATATCCTGAAGTGACCATGGTCATGATTTCTGATATAGCCGATCCGGAATTACTTGAACTGGCCATGGAAGCCGGTATCCGCAGAGTGTTAGCGCCGATGCCTCAGAAGGAGGAGCTGATAGGCGCTCTTAAGGAGCTTTATATTAGTGAGAGTTCCCGGCATTTTAACCGCCTTGAACAGGATGCCTCTGTTCCAAAGACAGAAGTCCTTTTTGTGACGGGAGCAGGCGGCGGAATCGGTAAGACGACACTGGCCGTAAATCTGGCCGTGAAACTGGCTGCATCGAAGCGCAGAGTGGTTTTACTTGATTTTGATATGCAGTATGGGGACAGCGGCCTGTTTCTCGGGATAGAGCCAAAGCAGACGCTGGCAGAGCTGTTACAGGATCAGAAAACGCCGACGCTGGATACGGTCAATTCCTACTTGGAGTACCATCAGTCGGGAATAAAAGTGCTGTTCGGCCCCAGAAGTCCGGAATACGCGGAGACCATCAGCGGAAAAAATATAGAAAAACTAGTCGGTATCCTGCGGAATTACTATGACTATATCGTGATAGACGGAGCAGTGGGGTTTGGGGAGGTCAATCTGTCGGTACTGGATTTCAGCACGACGGTTCTGATGGCTGTACAGCCACAGATTTGTAATTTGAGGAACACAAAGAAAGCGCTGCTTCTTTTGAACTCTTTAAATATGGAGCAGAAGGTTCGTCTGGTACTCAGGGAGACTCTATCCAAAGCCATTTCCACCTCCGATGTGGAGCGGGTTCTGGGCAGAAAGGTGGATACAATTCTTCCATATGATGAGAAATTTACTACCTCAGCTCTCAATCAGGGAAAACCTGTTGTTATGTGTGCGCCTAAAAGTCCCTATACGGTGGGAATCTCCCGGCTCAGCGCCATGCTGGAGGGTTCTGTGTCCTCAGCGGGAGGGAAGAGGAAAAAGGCAGGACATACACGGAGAAAATTTGTAAAACGGGGGTAAAATATGAGCCTTTTGGAGCGACTGGAGCGGGCCAAGCTCGTAAAGGCGGCACAGGAAAAAGATGTGCAGCCGGAAACCATAGAATACTATGATGAATATGAAGAGTTTAAAGACAAAATTCATATGACGCTGGTCAAACGGGCCAACACTTCGTCCCCGGATGAAAAACCGGTTGACATCAAAACGGTGATAAGCCAGCTGGTGGAGGATGGAGGGGAAGAGCTTCCAAAATCGACGAAACAGAAGCTGATTCAGCAGATTTATGATGAGGCGCAGGGACTGGGACCTCTGGAAAAGCTATTGAGAGACGACACGATCAGTGAGATCATGGTGAACGGACCTTACAGCGTTTATGTGGAGAGGAAAGGGCGTCTTGAACTGACGGATATTAAGCTGAAGGACGATCGCTATGTGATGGAGCTGATTGGAAAAATAGCAGGACCGATTGGCCGCCGGTGCGATGAGGCCAGTCCAATGCTGGACGCCAGGCTGCCCGACGGCTCGCGTGTAAATGCAATTATCCCTCCCCTCTCTCTAAAAGGACCGTCCCTGACCATCCGTAAATTCTCAAAGGTTCCTTTAAGAGCGGAGAATCTGATTGAATTTGGCTCTGCGTCGTTCCAGATGATGAATTTTCTGGAGGCCTGTGTAAGGGCCAGGGCCAACATCATCGTCTGCGGGGGTACGGGAAGCGGGAAAACCACGCTGCTCAATATCCTGTCCGCCTATATACCGGATGACGAGAGGATCGTGACGATTGAAGATTCGGCCGAGCTTCAGCTCAGCCAGCGCCATACAATTACGCTGGAGAGCAGGCCGGCTAACGCGGAAGGTATGGGACTGATTACAATCCGCGATCTCGTCCGGAACTCTCTGCGTATGAGACCGGACCGAATTGTGGTCGGAGAGTGCCGTTCCGGGGAGACGCTGGACATGCTCCAGGCCATGAATACAGGCCATGACGGCTCCATGACGACAGCCCATGCCAACTCATCCAGGGACGTCATATCCAGGCTGGAGACCATGGTGCTGATGGCGGGAATGGATCTGCCTGTCAAGGCGATCCGGGAACAGATAGCCTCGGCTTTTGATATTATCGTAAACCAGGCTAGAATGAAGGACGGCAGCAGAAAGATTGTCGAAATTTCAGAGGTGGTCGGTATGGAATCCGATGTGGTCACGCTTCAGACGATCTATCAGTTTAATCTGGAAGGTTACGATAATACGGGAAAAGCGCTCGGACATTTCCGCCCCACAGGAATATGGCCAAGAGTGGTTAGTAAAATGGAAGATCGCGGGATTCACGCCCTGGATTCCTGGTTCGCATAGAGGAGGCTGTCATGGAGATATTGCTGTTATCGCTGCTGTTTGGCGTATATGTGTTCTCATTGTGCCTGTTTTTATCCAGAGTGGTTTTTAGCGGAAAGAGTAATCTGGAGAAAGAGCTTAACGCAATCCAGGTCATGGGGAAAAGGGGGGATACCGGTAAGAGAGAGGCGCAAAAGAAAAAAAAGAAGAAAAAAATAACGGGATTTAATATATCAGAAAAGTTACGGGAAGAGCTGGAAGGCGCCGGAATAAAGATGAGCGGTCAGGAATATCTGCTCTTCTGGGGCGGCCTGATTTCATTTCCTTCTATGTTGGTCTATTTTCTCACCGGGAGAATCCGTGTTGTACTGCCTCTGCTCGTCGTCTGTGCTGTGCTGCCTCCCGCTGTAGTGAAAATAATGCGTAAGAAACGGCTTGAGAAATTTTCAGGACAGCTGGGGGATGCTCTCATGACAGTGAGCAACTGTCTGCGCAGCGGATTTTCTTTCCGTCAGGCCATTGGACGGGTCAGCACGGATATGCCGAACCCGATAGCGGAAGAGTTTAAGGCGGCGCTATTGGAAGTCAGTTACGGAGCGTCGATGGAGAGCGCTTTGGCCAGTATCGCCAGGCGCATGGAAAACAGTGATATGGAAATGATTAATTCGGCGATTATGGTCCAGCAGCAGGTGGGCGGAAACCTGTCCGAGGTAATTGATAATATATCCGATACGATTAAAGACCGCATCCGAATCCGTCGGAGCCTGAAGACACTGACGGCCCAGGGCAGAATGTCAGGCCTGATTCTGGGGCTTTTGCCGGTATTTGCTCTAATTTTGCTAACTGCTTTGAACCCGGAATACATGAATACATTTTATACAACCGATTTCGGCAGAATGCTGCTGGTTGTGTCATTTCTGATGGAGTGCACGGGGTTCGTCGTCATACGTAAGATCGTAAATATTAAAATATAAGGGGGCCGGTCGATGGGGTATTTAATGAAAACACACACCCGGGCAGGATACACGGTGAGAGTGTTTATATGTACACTTATGCTGACGTTCCTGTCGGCCAGGGCGGTACCGGCGGAAGAGAGCAGCTCTGGGATCAATTATGAGAATACAGGCGGAACCATCATAAAGTTAATGGAAAATGAGAACTGCCGGCCGGGGTACATAAATACGGGGGTTGTCTTTTCCAGTGAGAAAGAGGTGGAGAATTTCGCACGGTATTTCTATAAAAGATATTATTATGGAAGTACTCAGGTGAAAGTGTGTTATACGACACATTCAGATATGCCGGGAGAGTACAATCTCAGCGTCTATACAGAAAAGCCGCAGGAGGCGGCCAGACAGCAGAGAGTCGTCGAAAAAAAACTGGAAGAGGCGGCCGCCGGTAGGAGCG
>CATWBR010000341.1 GCA_958349075.1 uncultured Clostridium sp. | reverse complement strand
CTTTCATATGAAGAAAAAACGGCAGAAAAAAATAATTTAAAAAGAGAACATAAATTTACATAGTGCGGTTTTGAGGAGGATATAACAATGGAAAACAATCATTTTGGAAAGTTAACGGAGCGTATGCATGATTTCAGAGAAGAACTTCTCGATGCCAGGCCCTATGTGTGTGAGGAGCGGGCCATCCTGACAACGGAGAGCTACCGGCAGCATGCGGATAAACCGGTTGTCCTTAAGAGGGCCTATATGCTGCAGAACATTCTGGAGCACATGACGATTTTTATCGAACCGCAGACGCTTATCGCAGGAAACCAGGCATCGGCCAACCGTTCCGCTCCCATCTTCCCCGAGTATGCAATGGACTGGGTGATTGATGAACTGGACAAATTCGAGCAGAGGGACGGGGATGTCTTTTACATCACGGAGGAGACGAAGAAAGAGCTTAGGGAACTGGCTCCATACTGGGAACATAACACGACGAAGGACAGGGGACTTGCGGCAATGCCGGAGCAGAGCCGGATTTTCTATGACCTTGGAATTATCAAGGCGGAGGGGAATATCACCTCGGGTGATGCCCACCTCGCGGCAGAGTATGAGAAAGTACTGAAACTGGGGCTTAAGGATTATGAAAAGCGGACCCGGGAAGCGCTGGGGAGCCTTGAACTGACTGAGATGGAGAATCTGAAGAAATTCTATTTCTATCAGGCCATCTTAATAGTCATAGACGCTGTTAGGAATTTTGCCGCCCGCTATTCAAGGCTCGCCCTCTCACAGGCCGAAGCGCTGGAAAGCGAAGGGAACCGGAGGAGGGCAGGAGAGCTGCGGGAGATGGCGCGTATCCTGTCCAAAGTGCCCTATGAACCGGCGGATACATTTGCCGAGGCGATCCAGTCCATGTGGCTTGTTCATCTGGTGCTCCAGATTGAGTCTAACGGTCATTCCCTTTCCTATGGAAGAATGGATCAGTATCTGAACCCATTTTACCAAAAGGATCTTGAAAGCGGCAGGGTGACGGAGGAAACGGCCTGCGAGCTGATGACAAACCTGTGGCTTAAAACATTTACAATCAATAAGATTAGAAGCTGGTCCCATACCCAATTCAGCGCCGGCAGCCCGCTCTACCAGAATGTGACGGTGGGAGGGCAGACAGTTGGTAAAAAAGACGCGGTCAACCCGATGACCTATATGATTCTCCGGAGTGTGGCCCAGACAAGGCTGCCCCAGCCGAATCTGACTGTGCGCTACCACGCCGGACTGAGCGAGGAATTCATGGAGGAATGCATTGAAGTGGTGCGCCTGGGCTTTGGAATGCCCGCTTTTAACAATGATGAGATTATTATCCCGTCATTTATTGAAAAGGGGGTAAAGGAGGAAGATGCTTACAATTACAGCGCCATCGGCTGCGTTGAGACGGCAGTCCCGGGAAAATGGGGATACCGCTGTACAGGAATGAGTTTCCTCAATTTCCCCAAATCCCTCCTGATTGCACTGAACGACGGAACAGATCCGGAGTCGGGGGTGAAGCTCTGTGAGGGAACCGGACATTTCAGGGATATGACATGCTACGCGGATGTGGAACGGGCCTGGGATAAGATAATCAGAATCTTCACGAAACACAGTGTCATCATTGAGACCTGCTGTGACATGATTCTGGAAGAAACCGTGCCCGACGTTCTCTGCTCCTCCCTGGTGGAGGACTGCATCGGAAGGGGAAAGACACTGAAGGAAGGCGGCGCGGTTTACGACTTTATCAGCGGCCTCCAGGTGGGAATTGCCAATATGGCGGACTCACTTGCCGCCATTAAGAAGTGCGTGTTTGAGGAGAAGTGTTTTACGGCCGGAGAGCTGTGGGATGCTCTGATGAACAACTTTGAGGGGGGGAAGGGAAACTGGATCAGAAACCAGCTTCTCGCGGCCCCGAAGTACGGCAATGACGAGGATTATGTGGATACCCTGATCCGGAGCGCCTACGACGTATATATAGATGAGATTAAAAAATACCACAACACCCGTTACGGCAGAGGCCCTGTGGGCGGCGTCTACTACGCGGGAACGTCCTCCATATCGGCCAATGTGGGCCAGGGTATGGGGACGTTAGCCACCCCGGACGGACGGAAGGCCAGGGAACCACTGGCGGAAGGATGTTCCCCGAGTCACGGGATGGATCGGAAAGGACCGACGGCTGTCTTTAAGACCGTTGCTAAACTGCCGACTAAGGAGATTACGGGCGGGGTCCTGTTAAACCAGAAGGTGACTCCACAGCTACTCTCAAAGCCGGAAGACAGGATGAAGCTCACGATGCTTCTCCGGACATTTTTCAACCGTCTCCACGGCTATCACGTCCAGTACAATGTTGTCTCAAGGGAGACGCTTAAGGCGGCGCAGGAAAAGCCGGAAGAGTACCGCGACCTAATCGTGCGCGTTGCAGGATACTCGGCATTTTTTAATGCATTGTCACGCCAGACGCAGGATGATATTATAGAGAGGACGGAGCAGAGTCTGTAAGGGCCGGCTGCAACCGGAAAAAGTACAGAGCAAAGCGGAGGATATAAAAATCATGGAATTTTTATTTGACACAGCCAATATTGAAGCTATCAGAAAATACAGCGCAATCTATCCGATCACGGGCGTTACCAGCAACCCTTCCATCATAAAAAAGGAGGGGAAAATCGACTTCTACAGCCATTTCAGGGAAATCAGGTCAATGATCGGAATGGAGCGTTCCCTTCATATCCAGCTTACGGCGCCGGACGAGGCGGCGATGATGAGGGAGGCAGATACCGTCCTGAACAGGGTGGACGACAGGGTATTTATCAAAGTTCCCACAAATGAGACGGGACTGAAGGTAATGAGGGCTCTTAAGAGTGAAAAGGTCGGGGTCACGGCTACGGCCGTTTATTCGAAAATCCAGGGCTATCTCGCGCTGGAGACGGGGGCCGACTTCATAGCGCCATACTATAACCGCATGGAAAATCTGGACATTGACTCCTTCGGGACCATTGCGTCTCTGGCAGAGCAAATCAAAAATTACGGTTATAAGACGAAAATACTGGCGGCCAGCTTTAAAAATATTGCCCAGGTAAACGCGGCTTTCGAGGCCGGCGCCCAAACTGCGACGCTTCCTCCGGAGCTTCTGCATGAGGCAATGGGAATGGCAGCCATTGGAAAGGCCGTGGCCGATTTCCATGACGACTGGGAAAGTGTGTTTGGGGATCTGGATCTGACGCAATTGTAAAAAGGTTACCGCTGCGGCACCGTGTTTTTAAACAGGGATGGAGTGTTATAAAAGGGGAGACAGGATGAAATATCTTGTGATAGACATTGGGGGATCTTTTATAAAATATGCGCTGATGGACGAGGCGTACAATGTAATGATGACCGATCAGCTTCCTACGCCGAAGGAGGGGAGGGAAGTCCTGATCGAGGCCATCGGAGGACTTTACAACAGGTTTGCCGGGGAGATAGGCGGTATGGCGCTGGCGGCTCCGGGAATCATTGACAGTGAAAACGGTTATTTTTATACCGGAGGAGCGCTGCGTTACAATGAGGGATTTGCGATGAAGGAGGCGCTTTTAAAGCGCTGCCCCACGAAAATCCATATTGAGAATGACGGGAAGTGCGCCGCCATGGCCGAGGCGGAGCTGGGCAGCCTTTCCGACGTGGAAAACGGTGTTGTCCTTGTACTCGGCACAATGATAGGCGGAGGAGTAATCGCAGGCAGGAAGCTCTACAAGGGAAGTCACTTTTCGGCAGGGGAGGTATCTTTTGTCTGCACGTCAGGGACGGAACGGCCGGATGCTGGAAATATCTGGGGCAACCGCTGCGGAGGCGTATCCCTGGCAAAGAGGGTGGCGGAGAAAAAAGAGATTCCATACGATGAGATGGATGGGAAAAGGGTTTTTCAGCTTGCCGGAGACGGGGATGAGGAGGCGCTGCAATGTCTGGATGACTATACAAAAGAGATTGCCGTCCAGATCTTTAATCTTCAGAACATCCTGGACCCGGAGCGGTTCGCCATTGGAGGCGGCATCAGCGGCCAGCCCCTGCTGATGAAGTATATTGAAAAGAACCTGGAGGAGATATACAGCGGATTTCCCTACATTGTCAGAAGAGCAAAAGTCGTGACCTGCCAGTATCTGAATGCATCGAATCTGCTGGGGGCTCTTGTCTGTTTCCTGAAAGAGGAACAGGAATTAAGAAATATGAATGGACAGAAGGGGCCGTAAGAAAACAGGCATGATTCTGCATAAATGGGAGTGTCGCACAATGACATGAAATCATTTTTGATTTCGTGTCAGGAGCGATACTCCCATTTATGCAAAAAACAGACAGTGATCCGGCTCTGGCTTCCATCTGGCTTTTTTTGTGGCCGCAGCCATGGACTGGTTCTAGCCCAAGCATCTGCATCCGCTGAGCAAGGCAGTCTGCCTCTGTCCTCAAATTACCCACCGCTGTTTCTGGATGGAACTGCAGTGACAGTATCTGTCCAATATTGATTTCTTCCATCCGTTCCGATATCTGTTGCTGCATCTTGGCCTCACGCCTGGCAACTGCCTTGCGCCAGACAAAGGTATACTGATTGGTCCTGGACTCGATTTTTGTTCCATCTACAAACAGATTTTCTCCGGAAGCCTCACCGGTTTTAAGAAGGATTCGGCCAACTGGTAAAAAAGGTCTTCACAGGCTGTTTTCAAAAAGGTGGTACGGAACCGGGCAATGGTACTGTGAGCGGGAGTTTTGGCTCTAGTAAACAGCCAGAGGAAGTTCAGTTGGTTTAACAAACATGAAAAATCAGATGAGAGGGAACGCCGATAGCTATGCTGGAGCAGGAAATAGGATTATTTGGAAGTAGTAGATACTGCAAAATTTAAAAGATAGATAGACAAACGAGGAGGGGGACTAAATAGTGGTATCCTAAGAGAAGTCTCAGGATAGGATGATTTTACAATGCTATAAAGGCGTTTGAACAAAAAGCAGTCAAAGTAAATTCAGGCTGCTATCAATTTATGAGGCAATATGATTTGTACGCTATCTGTAATAGTTATATAATACAAAGGTGAAAAT
>CATWBR010000340.1 GCA_958349075.1 uncultured Clostridium sp. | reverse complement strand
GGATATATAATAATGAAACACGTTAAAACATTAAACACAAATACTTTAAAGAATAGCATGAAGAAGGGCGGCTGCGGTGAATGCCAGACATCCTGTCAGTCTGCATGTAAGACATCCTGTACAGTAGGAAACCAGAGCTGCGAGAACCAGAATCGCTAATTTCCTCGTAAAACGATGAAGAGTTTGCTTTGCCAGCTTTTCAGCGTCGGTAAACAGAAGAGATTTGACAAGGAAGGCAGGCAAGACGGCCCCTGCGGTCACCTACATGACTTGGGGGTGGTGTCTTGTCTCGTTCACATTCAACCGGGCGGCACTGTCCGATTGATTGGCGATGAAAAGTTCGTGGAGCGTGCTTTTCGTTAAAACGTGGACGGGACAGGACACTGGTATTGTCTGCCTACATATGTCTGGATAAGGAGAAAAGCTAGTGATTCATCAATATATAAATAACGGTTTTTATATCGTTTTAGACGTTAACAGCGGTTCTGTCCATTCAGTGGATCCGCTTCTTTATGATGCAATTAAACTTCTCTCAGAGAAGCTCGAGGACATGAGTGAACCTGCGCCGGTGCCTCAGGCTGCAGCAGAGGAAGTGACGGGCATTCTGAAGGAAAAATACAGTACAGACGAGATAAAGGAAGCATTTTCCGATATTCAGGAGCTGATTGACCGGGAAGAGCTTTTTACTGCCGATGTGTATAAAGACTATGTCATGGATTTTAAAAAGAGGCAGACGGTTGTAAAAGCGCTTTGTCTCCATATTGCCCACGACTGCAATCTGGCCTGTAAGTACTGCTTTGCGGAAGAGGGAGAGTACCATGGCCGCAGGGCGCTGATGAGCTTTGAGGTGGGGAAGAAGGCGCTCGATTTTCTGATTGCAAATTCCGGTTCCAGGAGAAATCTGGAAGTGGACTTTTTCGGCGGCGAGCCTCTGATGAATTGGGAGGTTGTAAAACAGCTCGTGGAATACGGCCGTTCCCAGGAGGAGCTTTACAATAAGAAATTCCGTTTTACCCTGACAACAAACGGGGTTCTGTTAAATGACGGGATCATGGATTTCTGTAACAGGGAGATGAGCAATGTTGTTCTGAGCCTGGACGGAAGACAGGATGTCAACGACAGAATGCGTCCGTTCCGGAATGGAAAAGGAAGCTATGACCTGATCGTTCCGAAGTTCCAGAAGTTTGCAAAAGAGCGGGCGGAACGTGACTACTTTGTCAGAGGGACATTCACCAGAAATAACCTGGACTTCTCAGGGGATGTGCTTCATTTTGCAGATCTCGGATTTGAAAAGATGTCCATAGAGCCGGTTGTGGCTCCTCCGGAGGAAGATTACGCCATCCGGGAGGAAGATCTTCCTCAGATTATGGAAGAGTACGATAAACTGGCTGTGGAATATATCAAGCGCCAGAAAGAGGGAAGGGGATTCACCTTTTTCCACTTTATGCTGGATCTGAACCAGGGACCCTGTGTTGCAAAACGCCTTTCCGGCTGCGGTTCGGGAACCGAGTACCTGGCAGTCACGCCATGGGGGGATCTCTACCCGTGCCATCAGTTTGTGGGAAATGAAGAATTCCTGCTCGGCAATGTGGATGAGGGAGTGACGAATTCGGCGATCCGTGATGAATTCAAGCTTTGCAATGTCTACGCAAAGGACAAGTGCAGGGACTGCTTCGCCAGATTTTATTGCAGCGGCGGCTGTGCGGCCAACTCTTTTAACTTCCACGGCTCCATTACAGATGCCTACGACATCGGATGCGAGATGCAGAAAAAGCGCATTGAATGCGCAATTATGATTAAAGCGGCTCTGGCCGAGGAAGAATAAAAGAAGAAGATTATTTGAGAAACACGGCTGAAAAGCAAGCATAGATGAAAAGCAAAAGGAGAAAAGCAATGAAGAACAAAAAAGGAAAGGGCCTCTTAGGGCTGCTGATCCTGCTTGTTGCCGTCGGTATATTCGGTTACTTTGGATATTCAACGATGGAATCAATCAAGCTGGGACTGGATCTGGCCGGCGGTGTCAGCATTACCTACCAGGCAAAAGAGGAAAATCCGTCTTCAGAAGATATGGCGGACACGATCTATAAGCTGCAGCAGAGGGTGCAGAACTACAGCACTGAGGCTGAGGTTTATCAGGAAGGCAGCAACCGTATCAACGTAGATATCCCTGGTGTTTCCGATGCCAACGCGATTTTGCAGGAATTAGGCAAACCGGGTTCCCTTGTTTTCCTGGACTCTGAATTTAACCAGGTTCTGGATGGAAAGCAGGTGAGCAGCGCCAAAGCCGGCATGGATGACAGCAGCGGCGTAAAAGAGTATGTGGTTGCCCTGACTTTCAATGAGGATGGCACAAAGGCATTTGCCGATGCAACTACAAACGGTGTTGGAAAACCAATTTATATCGTATATGACGGACAGCCTATTTCCGCTCCTAATGTAAAAGAGCCAATCACAGGCGGACAGTGCCGTATCGACGGAATGGGAAGCTATGAGGAAGCTGAGAATCTGGCTGCTACAATCCGTATCGGTTCCCTTTCCCTGGAACTGGAAGAGCTTCGTTCCAACGTAGTTGGCGCAAAGCTGGGCCAGGAAGCCATCTCCACCAGCCTTAAGGCCGGTGCAATCGGCTTCGCCATTGTTGTTGTATTCATGATTTTTGCGTACCTGATACCTGGTATTGCAGCGTCCATTGCACTCTGCCTGTATGTAGGCCTGATTCTGGTACTGTTGGCAGCGTTTGAGGTGACGCTCACCCTTCCGGGCGTGGCAGGTATCATCCTGTCCATCGGTATGGCCGTGGATGCCAACGTTATCATCTTCACGCGTATCAAGGAGGAGATTGGTCTTGGCAAGACGGTAAAATCCGCAATTAAGACAGGTTTTGCAAAAGCGCTTTCCGCTATCATCGACGGTAACGTAACAACCCTGATTGCAGCGGCAGTTCTTTTCTGGAGAGGATCCGGTACTGTAAAAGGGTTCGCCTCCACACTGGCGATTGGTATTATCCTTTCCATGTTCACAGCCCTGTTTGTGACAAAGTTTACTCTGAACTGTCTGTATGAGGCAGGATTACAGGATGCTAAATTCTATGGAATTAAGAAGGACACCAAGGTAAAACCGTTCTTAAAATACAAAAAAATTTGTTTTGCAATTTCTGCAGTTATGATTGTAGCGGGATTTGCAGCAATGGGACTGAACAGCTCCTCAACAGGTTCCATTCTGAATTACAGCATGGAGTTCCGTGGAGGAACCTCCACCAATGTAACCTTCAATGAGGATCTGTCCTTAGACCAGATTTCGTCAGAGGTTGTTCCGGTTGTGGAGAAGATTACGGGGGAAGCGGGAACCCAGACCCAGAAGGTAGCCGGAACGAATGAGGTTATCATCAAGACGAGAACGCTGAGCGTGGAAGAGAGAGAAGCGCTTGATCAGGCTATGGTCGACAACTTTGGTGTTGACCAGGAGAAGATTACGGCCGACAGTATTTCCGGCGCAATCAGCAACGAGATGAAGCAGGATGCCATCATCGCCGTAGTTATTGCCACAATCTGTATGCTGCTTTATATCTGGTTCCGTTTCAGCAACATCACATTTGCGGCCAGCGCGGTTCTGGCTCTCGTGCATGACGTACTTGTAGTCATCACATTCTATGCGGTATTCAAGTGGTCCGTTGGCTCCACCTTTATTGCATGTATGCTGACCATCGTGGGTTATTCCATCAATGCCACCATTGTTATTTTCGACCGTATCCGTGAGAATATGAAGCTGAAAAAGCATACACAGACGGTTGAAGATGTTGTAAACCTGAGTATCAGCCAGACGCTGACAAGAAGTATCAATACTTCCCTTACCACTTTTATCATGGTATTCGTACTCTTCCTGATGGGTGTTTCCTCCATCCGTGAGTTTGCACTTCCGTTAATGGTTGGTATTGTCTGCGGTACGTACTCTTCCGTTTGCCTGACCGGTTCCCTGTGGTATGTCTTCAGCCAGAATAAGGAGAAGAAGGCAGCCGAGGCACGTTCGGCAAAGACAAAGAAAGAGAAATAATTTATGGAATACAAGATTCTTTATAAAGACGGACGTGCCAAGAGGGCGGAGATGAAAACCGCCCACGGTACTATCCAGACACCGGTTTTCATGAACGTGGGTACGGTCGGTGCTATTAAAGGCGCCGTGTCGACCGACGATCTGAAGGAAATCGGTACCCAGGTGGAGCTGTCCAACACCTACCACCTTCATGTGAGGACCGGAGACAAGCTGATTAAACAGTTTGGCGGCCTTCACAAGTTTATGCACTGGGACAGGCCGATTCTGACGGATTCCGGCGGATTCCAGGTATTTTCCCTGTCGGGCCTCCGAAAGATTAAGGAGGAGGGCGTTTATTTCAACTCCCATATCGACGGCAGGAAGATATTCATGGGGCCGGAGGAGAGTATGCAGATTCAGTCCAACCTGGGTTCCACGATCGCGATGGCATTCGATGAATGTCCTTCCAGCGTGGCTTCCAGGGAGTATGTCCAGGCATCGGTAGACAGGACCACGAGGTGGCTTGTCCGCTGTAAGGAGGAGATGAAACGTCTCAACTCCCTGCCCGACACGGTGAACCAAGAGCAGCTCCTTTTTGGAATCAACCAGGGAGCGGTTTATGACGATATCCGTATTGAACACGCAAAGGCCATCAGCGAAATGGATTTGGACGGTTATGCGGTGGGCGGCCTGGCCGTGGGGGAAACTCACGATGAGATGTACCGCATACTGGATTCGGTTGTTCCGTATCTGCCGGAGAATAAACCTACTTACCTGATGGGAGTGGGAACGCCGGCCAACATCCTGGAGGCAGTGGACCGCGGCGTGGATTTCTTCGACTGCGTATATCCGACGAGGAACGGACGCCACAGCCATGTATACACAAACCATGGCAAGATGAACCTGCTCAATTCGAAATATGAGCTGGATTCGAGACCTCTTGAGGAGGGATGCGGCTGTCCGGCATGCCGTTCTTACAGCCGGGCGTATATCAGACATCTCTTCAAGGCAAAAGAAATGCTCGGTATGAGATTATGT
>CATWBR010000339.1 GCA_958349075.1 uncultured Clostridium sp. | reverse complement strand
AAACTATGTGGTAAATTCATTAATTATCTGTCAAAATTTGACTTATATTTTGACATTTTCCTGTTTTCCGACATAAAAATATTATAGGAGGAAGCAATTTTATGAAAAGAGCAAAAAAAGTAATGTCAGTAACATTGAGCATGGTCATGGCTCTCTCGATGGCGGGCTGCGGTTCGTCGGGAAGTTCTACACCCGCGGAAACCAAGGCACCTGCGGCAAATGAGGCGCCCGCAGCCGGTGAAAGCGGCGAAGCGGCAGACTCTGCACAGCAGCCTTCCGGCGATCCCATCAAAATCGGATTCTTTTCACCCCTGACTTCAGCGGCCGCATCGGCGGACGGCGAGAGTACCTTAAACTCTGCCAAGCTGGCGGTTGCCGACATCAATGCGGCAGGCGGTCTTCTCGGACGTCCGGTTGAACTGGTTGATTATGATGACGCGCTGGATACGAATCAGGCAGTGAGCATTGCTGAAAAACTGACTACCAAAGATAACGTCGTTGCTATTGTCAGCGGCAGCTACAGCGGTCCTACCCGTGTGGCGGCTCCAATCATCCAGGCGGCGGGAATTCCGATGGTATCTGCTTATGCAGTTCACCCGGACGTAGTAAATGCAGGCGATTATATTTTCTCCCAGTCCTTCTCCGGCAAAATTCAGGGCAAGGCAGGCGCCGTACTGGCGGTTGACAAACTGAACGCCAAACGGATCTCCATCATCGCCGTGGATCTCGATTACGGCTCTGAGCTGGCAGGCGCATTTTCCGAATATGCCGAAGCCAACGGAGCAGAAATTGTTTCCTATGATAAAGTCGCTATGAGCGATAATGAATTTACCTCCATTATCACAAAACTGAAAGAGGAAGTAAAACCGGATCTGATTTATATTGCTAACTATTATGGGCACGCCGCAGAAATCATGAAACAGTGTAAGACTCTGGACTTCAACGTACCGGTTATCGGCACAGAGGGCGTAGACTCCTGGCAGTTCCTTGCAACCGCGGGTAAAAATGCGGACGGACTTTACCTGACAACCAATATGGATCGTGACACCAAGGACGAGAATACCCAGAAGTATATGAAAGAATACAGGGATACTTATAATAAAGAACCTGATATGGTCGGCGCTTCCGCTTATGATGCATTCGAAGTTATTTTCAAGGCCATCGAAGTTGCAGGTTCCACGGATCCGAAGGCCGTCAGAGACGCCATCGCTTCCTTAAAAGATTTCCCGACCGTTACAGGAACACTTCTGTATTATTCAGAAAAAGGAGAGGCTGTTAAGCCGGTACAGATTCAGATTATAAAGGATGCGGCTTATCATTACTACGATATCATTGACGATCCGGCAGTTATCACACCCGAACCGTAACCATCACAACTGCGGGAGGTAAATGTATGCTATTACAGCAAATCATTAACGGAATCGTAATTGGAAGTGTCTACGCTCTCACTGCAATGGGCGCCACTCTCATTTACGGCATCATGCGAATCCTCGATATCGCCAACGCGGGAGCCTATGTGGCAGGAGCTTATATCGGTTTTTATATCTATTCCTCCACCCACAATCTTCTCCTGACCTTCATCTGTTCCATGGCTGTTACCGGGATGATCGGTGTATTAATACATAAATTTCTCTACGGCCCTATTTTGGCAAAACCGCACATCCTTCCGATCATCCCGCTTATTACCAGCGTCGGGCTCTTTACGCTCACCGGTGATCTGGTCCGCCTGATTTGCGGAGCGGGAACTAAGGCCTACAATGCCGATCTGGGCTTTGGCGCGATCCACCTGGGCAGGGTGGTTCTCGCGCCGGAATGGCTGCTGGTCCTTTTCCTGACCGTACTGCTTTTCCTGGTTCTGTGGTTTGTACTTAACCGGACGAAAATGGGGCTGGCCTGGAAGGCCACGGCAGAGGATCCCGAGATCGCCCGGGCCATGGGAATCAATACGAACTCGGCGACGGCGCTCAGTTATATTATCGGATATAGTTTCGCGGCAGCGGCAGGAATGATGGTGGGGATGCTCTACAACTCCATCACCCCCGCCCTGGGTGAGACTCCTTCTTATAAGATGCTGGCCATTATCGTCCTCGGAGGACTCGGCAACCCGGCCGGCACTGTTGTCGCCGGACTTGTAATCGGCCTCGCAGAAACTCTGATTTCCGTTTACATGGGGTCCTTTATTCCGAAAGATTCCATCGCATTTATTGTCTTAATTCTGGTACTGCTGATCAAACCGTCCGGCCTGATGAGCAAAAAAACAGCGTAGAGGAGGAAAAAGGCATGAGTTATATTATAACAGTTGCGGTAAATATTGCAATTTTTGCCCTGCTGGCCCTGAGCCTCAATATTATTACAGGCTATGCCGGCCAGTCAGCCATGGGACACGCCGCCTTTTTCGGAATCGGAGCATACACATCGGCTCTTATGACAAATGCGGGAATCAATTTCTGGCTGACTCTGCCTGCCGCGCTTCTCATTACCGGCGCCGCAGGAGGGGTATTAGGAATTATCAGCCTCCGGTTAAAGGATGATTTCCTCGCCATCACGACGATCGGTATCAACTTTGTTATGGTGGCTCTGTTTCAGAATATGGAGATTTTCGGGGCATCCCTGGGAATGTCCGTTAAAACGCCAACCTTTTTCGGACAGAAGATGACACCTCTGCACTTTCTTGTGCTTCTGGTGATTCTGATTGTGCTTGTATGTCTTCTCATCCGGAAAATGACACGCTCCTGGTTTGGCCTCGCCCTGTCCAGTATCCGAAACGATGAGGGCGCCGCCATGTCCCTGGGCATTAACGTCAACCGTTACAAAATCCTGGCATTCTTTTTAGGAACTGCCATTGCGGGACTTACGGGCGCTATCTACGTACACCGTATGACCTTTATCTTTTCCAGCAGCTTTGCTTTCACGGTGTCGATCAGCATCCTGTCCATGGTTGTTGTGGGCGGCATAGGAACGATCCGCGGGCCGCTGCTCGGCGCTCTGATACTCGGGGCCGCGCCGGAGCTTCTGCGTTTTGCAGACAATTACAGAATGATTCTGTACGGCGGAATCCTCGTCCTGATGATGCGCTTCCAGCCTCAGGGACTCCTGGGCAATGACAGCTTTATTGTACGGAATTTCCTGAAAATAGTTCGGGGGCATAAGGCAGGTGAGACAAATGGGTGAAATTCTTGAGGTCAAAGGACTAAAAATGTATTTTGGCGGCCTGAAGGCGATTGACGATTTTGACATGGTGGTACATGAAAATGAAACGCTGGGCATTATCGGGCCAAACGGCGCCGGAAAGACGACGCTCTTTAACACTATCTGCGGAGTCTATAAGCCGAATGAAGGAACCATCTGTCTGGACGGCAAAGAAATACAGGGCATGGCTCCCTATGAGGCCGCCAAAATGGGGATTGCAAGAACTTTTCAGATCTCCAAACCGCTCGGTGACCTGACAATCCGGGATAATGTAATCGCCGCCCTGGGCATCCGGGAATATACGGGGATCCGTTCTTTTTTCAAAAACTGCCACACAAAAGATACGCTTGAACGCTCGGATGAACTGATGGAGCTGGTGGGGCTTGCCGACTATAAAGATACTCTTGCCAGGGATGTGAGTCTCGGATACACAAGACGTCTGGAAATCGCCAGGGCGCTGGCAACCGAGCCGCTTCTCATTATGCTTGATGAACCCTGCGCCGGCTTAAGCAACTTTGCCATCAATGAGGTGACAAACCTGATCTGCCGCCTGAAGGAAGAGGGCAAAACCATTGTCCTGATCGAGCACAACCTTCCTATTACTATGAAGGTGTGCGACAGAATTGTAGTTCTGAGTTACGGAAAAAAGATCGCTGAAGGCAGTCCTGAGACAATCCGGAAGGATCCGAAGGTGATCGAGGCATACCTGGGAGAGGAGGATGAGGACGATGCTCACGATCAAAGATCTGAAAGTGAATTACAATAAGATGGAAGTCATAAAAGGAATCAGCCTCCAGGTAGATGAGGGAGAGCTGGTCAGCGTAATCGGACCGAACGGAGCCGGAAAAACAACCCTGATCCGGTCGATCATGGGTCTTAAGACGGTCGAGTCGGGAACCATCTCCTACAACGGCGAGGACATCACCCACGTTCCGGCCTGGAAGCGGGCCGAGATGGGGATTGGATACGTTCCTGAGGGACGCCGCGTATTCGGCAGCCTGACCGTGGAAGAAAACCTGCGCACAGGATGCTACCGTGTGAAGGACACTTCCAGAATCCAGCCCAACATCAAGAAAGTATATGAACTCTTCCCAAGACTTGAAGAGAGAAAAAACCAGCTTGCCAAGACAATGAGCGGCGGCGAACAGCAGATGCTTGCCATCGGGCGCGCACTGGTGCTCGAACCGAAACTGCTTCTCATTGACGAGGTCTCCATGGGCCTGATGCCGATCATGGTTAACACCTGCTTTAAGATTATCAAGGATCTGAACCAGACCGGAATCACGGTACTCGTAGTTGAACAGAACGCCAATAAAGCGCTGAAAATCGCCCACCGGGGCTATGTGCTGGAAACCGGAAAGATTATCCTGGAAGACAGCGCCGAAGCATTGCGGGCTAATGGGGTGGTGCAGCAGGCGTATTTAGGGGGGTAAGTTGGGAAATGAGAACGCTGACGGTACGGTCGGGGTTCGGGATGGTGAGAGGGAGATTATGAGTCTTCAGTCCCGGTTTGTAAGTTGTCGCGGGTGGGGAATCCGGGCAGAAAAAGTTCCTGCGGGAAACGCTTGCGCTCTTTGGAGTACATAACGGACACTAACCTCGAAAAAACCTCGGTAAGTGCCGATGAACTCCCAGGTTCCCTCCGGAATCTTTCTCTCCCGGATTCCCCACGGGAAGGTTATGGCCGGAACTGAAGACGCGAAGGTTTTCGCCACCCCGTACCCCGGCCTGCGGCCGCTGATCTGTTCTTATTCCTTCAAGGGGGAAGGCATTGTCGCTGCCACTACGTTTCCTCGAATTCCAGGAGAATGCCTCCCGCATGGTATCCAATTGATGAGTCTGAACTCCAGCTCCTGACCCATTTTTAAATAACCACTGAATT
>CATWBR010000338.1 GCA_958349075.1 uncultured Clostridium sp. | reverse complement strand
GTTTATTAGATTCGCAACCTCCAGCTTCTTTTAGTCCGAAAATCTCGCAGAATGAAACATAATGTTTTCCGAATGTCATGTTCAAGATAATGTTTGCTACTGCTTTGTTATCTCTCGCAACAACATCTTTTGCACATTTTAGTTCAAATTCATGTCGCTCTTTTTCATATCGGGAAACACTTTCCAGGCAGGAACGTAACGCATCGTTTTCGCTTTCAGCAGCTTTTAAATCATCAAGTAGACGTTGTTCTGTATCCGTCTTAATTTCTATCTTTTTTCCCATGCTTTTCACCTCACTTACTCTGTAAAATCTTCATATTATCGCATATGCCCTGTTATAGCTTCTAATTCCCGGGCTTCATTCTCTGTCAGATTGCAATCGTGTGTACAGGTAAAATCTTCATCCTGCGGCTCGCACGTTCCCCAGGCATTCGCAACGTCATTCTTATCATAAAAATTGCAATATAAGCAATTCATTATTTTTTACTCCTTTCTGTCGATTTAAGTGTGATGCTTCCGTCTAAACTTTTTATATGGTGTACCCTCATTCTGACTTCTACAGTACCCGTTCCACTTGTAGCAATCCTTACAGCCATTACGGCAGTATCCCAAATAATCTTTTTCAAAACGTTTTTGCCAGCTATGTATTCTATTCAGTAAATTTTCTAAAAGAATTCCATATACGGCACCGATAAACCGTTTCATAATTCGCCTCCTCAAATCTTAGTTTTCCTTATAAGTCACAAAATCCTCAGTTATTTTTTGGCGTCCAGTAAGAATACCCAGTGTTAACGCAATAGGCACCTGGCGAAAGGCATTGACCACCACACGTCTTGCAGGATCGTTCTTCCCCTGATTCTGGTTTCCAATTCTGGCAATGGCTTTCCTCTCCTGCCAACTCCCAATTGCAAGCGTATTCGTACAGGCAGCTCCAACATGTCTTATCCATTTTTCCTGCTTTCCTCTGCCATCACAATCGGGATGTCTTTTCCCAGTTTCTTAAGTCCGCTTAAGATTGACTTCCTGAGTCCGTCCCAGTCATAAACCAACAGCACTTCGATCTTTCCGTGGTCAATTGTTCCCTTCATTTCTCCTCACTTTCTAACGCACAAATGGCTTTTTCCAGTGCGTTCACGTCCTCCATCCAATCATCGGCACACCCCGGTTCTGCTGCCATCGCCCGGCAGTGCTCCAGCAACCGGTATAACTGCTTTACTGCTCCTATGTACTCCTCCGTATCAATCCAGCGCATTCCCGGCACCCTGAGCGCACGCTGCGAACCGAGTGGCGCGTCTGTCATCAGCTCCCCAGTGCGAAGCATCTCGGTCATGTAGGAATGCACCACACCGGCCGAGCGTGACGTCATCAGGCATATATCCCGAACAGTAGGCGAATATCCATGCTGCTTGATAAATTCAATTACTGCCTTTTTCACGCTGTCTTTCGTCGCCATCAGACTATGCACCTCTTTCTGTTATTGCTCCGGTAATACTGCGCCAGTTGGGCGTATGTAGCAGACATCCCGTTTTCCAGGTGTAACAGATGCGGGTATTTGCTAATTACAGCCGTTTCAACCGGCACACCGAAGCCACCAGTCCTACGGTTAAAGCGGTTTACGTCAAGGATAACCAGTTTGTCACCAATCTTGACCCGCTCCTTTGTGGCCTCAATTTCTTCCGGCCAGATCCCCTCTAAGTCCAATCTATCGTCTGTATCACTACATCCTGCGTTCATTCTTCTTTTCCTCCCTTCGCGTTCATCATGTCCCAGACCATCTCGTCATAATCGTATCCATGTTCTTCCAGGTTGTGGAATCGGTTCTGCGGTTTATCTTTTCCAGGCGATTTCTCAGACTTTAGCGGGAATATTCCTTTCCACCCCTGTACAATGGACTGTTCTAGTATTGCTATTTTTACGGGTATTTTACCGCCCGGTGCTAGTTTGTCCAATTGTTTCAGCAGTAGCTTAATGGCATGTTCCGTCATAGGAGCCTTGATTTTCTTCCGAAATTCGATAAATCCAAGAATCGCTGCATTCAGTTCCGCATCCTCAGAAAACGGTTTCTTTTCTGGTATCTCGTTAGAGATACCCTTTTTAATATTTCTTCCTTTCTTTCCTTCTTCTATTGTTGTCGGTTGCCTGTCATCTGCTTGTCGGTTGCTTGTCGCTTGCCTGTCACTCTGTGTGTCGTTTGACTGATAACAATTGTAGTTTTTTATTGTAAATACAGTAAATTTACTATGACTTCTGCTTGTCACCTCGCCTGTCATTTTTAGGTGTTCTAAAGCAGTTCTTACCTTGCGTTCTGTCAGTCCCGTTTCTTCCGCCAGCTTCGCGATTGATGACACAAAGGAGCCGCGCGGAACCTCCGTCCCCTGGAACCGCCCATCTTTCCAATTTGTTTTAAGAAGCATATGTAAAAACAGGCGGCATGTATTGATATCGCCGTACCACTCCCAATCAAGGATCCGACGGCTAAGTTTTATGTAATCACTCATACAACATTTCCGACACCGAACATTTTAATCTGTCCAGGTACTTCCTTTTGGCACCGCTTCTGCCCTGCGAATCTCATAGCACCGGCCTGCGCGGTTTTAATACTCTTGATGCGACTGCCCTGTCGTTTGAGCCATTGTTTCGTCTCTTCCCGGCCTTCTTCCGTTGTTTCTGGGAGATAATAGCCGTGACCGTCATCCCGACTCAGAATCGCGTAATCCCGCCTTAATGCCTCTATCGCTCTACGCAGTGTCCGGTCGCCGCAATGAAGCTTCTGGCACAGTTGTCGGCGCGTCTGCGCATTGGTATGCCCTACTCCGAGGGCGTTATAAACGGAACATGTAAATAATTCAAAATCGTTCACTCCCTCACCTCCTCATTAAGGAGTGGGCGGCCGGTCAGGGGCCGCCCGTGCACTTAAGTGGCATACGTGATATATTAACCATAAGTGCATGAAAGTTGATAGTTGCTATGTAAAGCCTTTCGGCACTACATCTTTGTTATGTTTTCAAAGTGTCCAAAATCCTCTGCCTCTACTGTCTTATATCGTTTGATTCCATACACCTTATATCGCTCCATAAACCGGGTATTCCCCAGACTATGAGCCTGTGTATGGTGTTCCCGACACAGCGCGATAATCTCATGTTCTCCATCATCAAAGTGCTTCCGGTCATTTCCCATACCGATCGCATCCACATGATGGACGTCTGCAGGGCGTCCACAGATACAGCATCGTTTATATCGGATACACTGAATTAAATAAGCGTCGATATCGTCTGTACGCTTCAGGCCGCTCTCCGTAAGGATAATGCCGTTGCGCAGGCAGACATCCATCAGGAAATTAATAAACTCCCTTGCCGTGGTCACGGAACAGTCTGACAAACTGAAATACTGACATCCAGTCTTTTCGATATAGCAGTACTTCATCCACTCCTTTGTTGCTTCCGGCGGGTCTCCGGTATACTCGCTGATGTCTCTCAGCGTCGCATATATCTTCTTCCGCTGGTCGATGGAGATGTGGCGGCCGTCATCCAGAATCACCTCAGCGTGGCGGATATTCTGGCGTTTGATAAGGTATCGTATGTCCTGGGGCAGATGGAGGAGTAAGTCGATCCCCTCATCTGCCGCCCGGTATCCAGTTATGTCCGTAAAGTAGTTCACGCTTCCATCGCCTCCTTAATTCCACGGCAGACCACAATCATCATCTGGCGGCACCGTCGTGGGATCCGGTTCTTTTTTCGCGGCTGGCTTGTCCGGCCTCGCCCGTAGCACGTTCATCGCATCTTTAAACTGCCCGACACTCATATAGGAGAGCTGAGCAACCTTGTAGTTCGCGCATACACTCCTCCAACTGATTCCTGTTCTCGAAAGTTCCTTCAACAGCGTATTGATTTGCGCTTCTGTCAGCTCTTCCTGCTTCCTGGCCGGTGTCTCTGGCTCCTCCACTGGTTCCGTCTTTGGCCCGGTTCCCATGTGATACACCGCTTTGCACATCCGGTCATTCCAGATTTCCAAGGCATTAATTCTGCCTTCGTCATCATATCCAATCTGACTCACCGAAAACTTGTCATAGCAGGTATATGTCTCTTTTGTGCCCGTCTTCTTTGTCACGATCTTACAGCCCCGGTCCCCAACCCAGATGAAAGGGGCTGTATATAATTCACGGCCTATCCCCCAGTTGAAACACGCCCGTTTGAAGCTGTCGGAGGCAAGCCCTTTTTGCTTCTCAGTGTGGCTCTCAGTTCCTGTGTCTTCCTTCTCGATCCACTGTTTCTTTTCACCGTCCCAGATAGAGACGATGCAGTTTGCATTTTCCCTGGTATGCCGACGCTGCCAGTTCATTGGCCCCACCGTCTCATCCAGAATATTCTGATCCACTCGGGCATCCTTATACAGGAGAATCTGAATCCCATTTTCTTTAACCATCGCTATGCGGCAATCGATTTCATCTGATTTTAATTTCCTAAACTCTGGATTTCTCATTCTCCAGCACCTGCACTTCCTCTTTCTGTGAGAATAATAAATCGTATGCACGCCCCATACGGCTCCCTTTTACATTGACGGATACTCCCAAGTTCTCAACCGAATGAACTTCACATGTTGCCCAGTTCTCGTATGTGCCATATTCAAAACGAATTACGTCACCAATGTTTAATTCCGAAGCCTTCTTTACCATTGTCCTACCTCCTGCAAATTTTCCTCTATTTGTTCGCCAACGTTCCCCTCAACCGCTAATCTGAATTTGTGCGCTCTGTGCACTCGCCCTTTGTGTCCTTGCCTGCATTCATCACACAATATCCCTTCTACCGGGTCAAGATAGCCGCCGCATAGGTCACAATTATACCGGCTCATTTATCCTCCTTTGGGGCAAGCTCAAATCCCAGTATAGCGGCGCAATCACTTCTTTCGATACTATACTCCTGTTTCCTCACCCAAGCTTCAAATGCTGATACACGACTCTTTAATTCGTATAAATTGCAAAATGTCTTAAACGAAATACATACCCTTTCTTCATTTTCCATCTTGAATCCTCCTGTTTTCTCTGTTATAATCAGAGTACAAATATTTTTTGAGTTCCTGAGCC
>CATWBR010000337.1 GCA_958349075.1 uncultured Clostridium sp. | reverse complement strand
ATTGTGTCCTCACCATGCATGTCAATGGGGAGACGGATTCGCTCTTTGACGTCGGCTCCACCCTGGCCGGTTTTATGGTGAAAAAAGCTGTTTTTACCGGACAGGCATCCCATTCGGGCGCGGCCGCACACATGGGGCGCAATGCGCTTCACGGAGCAAGTCTCTGCATGGATGCCGTTGCCTATATGAAAGATCAGTTCCCGGCGGATGCGGGCCTCCAGATACATCCCGTCATTACGGAGTGCGGAGGCAGCGTTAATATTATCCCGGAGAAGGCGGTCTTAGAAACCTATGTCAGGGCCAACACGCTCTCAGAGCTTCTGGAGGCCGGGGAGAAGTTTGACCTCTGCGCCATGCACTCTGCGGCGGCCCTCGGCCTGTCTTGCCGGATTGAGAACAGGACGGGTTATATGCCGCTCAAGCAGTCAGGGGAATTGAATGAGATTATTTACCGCCATATGCGGGAGATCTGCCCGGAAGAGAAAATAATAAAAAATGTGGTTTCCGGAGCCTCCGGCGACGTCGGGGATCTTGGATATCTGCTTCCGGCGGTCCAGTTTGGTTTTTCAGGGATAAGGGGGAGGATCCACAGCAGCGATTTTGCGATTGTGGATGAAGAGAATGCATATTTACACACGGCGGAGATTGTGATGAAGACCGTGTGCGATCTCCTGACCTGTCCCGGGCTGCAGGTGAAAAATGAAGATTTTAAGGAACGCAGGGAGTTTTATCTGAAAAATTGGTTATACAAAGAAATGCAGGTTAAAGGAACAGAAGATTAGAAAGCAGTTTGGAGGTGCATTTTTCCAAGTGCACTTATAAGCATATAAAGAGTCTAAAATAATAATCAGGAGGAATGACTATGTCAGAACACAACACACCAACACCACACATCGGAGCACAGGCAGGAGAGATTGCGGAAACAATACTTTTACCGGGTGATCCGCTTAGGGCAAAATATATTGCAGACAATTTCCTGACCGATGTAAAACAGTTTAACGCTACGAGAAATATGTTTGGCTATACCGGATACTATAAAGGAAAACGCGTGTCCGTCATGGGAACCGGCATGGGATGCCCTTCCATCGGAATCTACTCCTATGAGCTGATTCATTTTTACGGATGCAAGAACCTGATCCGCGTCGGCACGGCCGGAGCGCTCCGCCCTGAGGTTAAGGTGCGTGATATGGTATTCGGCATGGGAGCCTGCACCACATCCAACTATGTGAAACAGTTCCGTCTGCCGGGCGACTACGCCTGCATCTGCAGCTATGAACTGCTTGCAAAGGGAGTAAAGGCAGCAGAGGAAAAAGGGCTTAATTACCATGTGGGTAATGTTTTAAGTTCCGATATGTTCTATAATCCGGACCTTCCTCCGGCAGGAACAACATGGGATAAGATGGGAGTCCTGGCAGTGGAGATGGAGGCGGCAGCCCTCTACAGCAACGCCGCATACGCGGGAGTCAATGCGCTCTGCATCCTGACAATCTCCGACTCCGCGGTGACCGGGGAGGCAACGACGGCCGAGGAGCGCCAGACCACATTTACCAATATGATGGAAGTGGCTCTGGAACTGGCATAAACCGGTTACTCCGCACACAGAAACGAAAAATACACGAACAGAAGAATAATAAGGGGAATGACTATGGCAGAGGAAATTTTACGGGTGGAAGACCTGACTAAAATTTATCCGGGCGGCGTTCTGGCTAATTACAATATCAACTTCAGTGTGGACAAGGGAGAAATCCACGCGCTGGTGGGGGAGAATGGGGCCGGAAAGTCTACTCTGATGAAGATGCTGTTTGGTATCGAAGAGATCACAAGCGGCAAAGTATTCCTTCATGGACAGGAAGTGCATTTTCATTCCAGTAAGGATGCGATCGAACACGGAATCGGAATGGTACACCAGCATATGATGCTGGTGCCTTCACTGACCGTCGCAGAGAATCTGGTACTGGGAATTGAACAAAAGAAGGGACTTTTCCTGGATCAGAAAAGAGCAGTGCAGGTGACCGAGGAAATCTCAAAGAAGTATAACCTCCATGTGGAAGCCACTAAGAGGGTGCGCGATATTTCCATCGGAATGAAGCAGAAGCTGGAGATTTTAAAAACCATGTACCGCGGCGCGAAGATCATCATACTGGATGAGCCTACGGCCGTACTCGCCCCGCAGGAGACGGAAGAGCTGTTTGAGCAGCTTTTAAACCTCAAGAAAGAAGGCTACACGATTATCTTCATCTCCCACAAGCTCCATGAGGTGAAGTACCTCTGCGACAGACTGACCGTGTTAAAGGACGGCCGCTCCATCGGCACCTACAGAGTGGAAGACGTGACGGCGGAGGAGATCTCACGCCTGATGGTGGGACGTGATGTCAAATTAGAATACGATAAGACCCCTCAGGATTTCGGAGAGAAGATTCTGACGGTTGAGAACTTAAGTTATACCGACAAATTCGGCACCAAAAAGCTGGACGACCTCTGCTTCTCCTTAAGGCAGGGAGAGGTGCTCGGCATTGCCGGCATCGAGGGGAACGGACAGAAGGAAGCAATGGAGATCCTGACCGGCAATATGAAGGCGGAAAGCGGCTCCATCCGGTACCGCGGTGAAGACCTCTGCAATAAAACAATCCGGGAGAACCGGAAGCTTGGAATTGCCCATGTGCCCGAGGACCGCAACTTAAACGGCAGCGCGCCGGAGATGAGCGTGCGGGACAACCTGATTGCCGCCAGCCTCGATAAGCTTTCCAAAAACAAAATTCTTGACCAGAAGGCCATAGAGAGCTATTGTGAAAGCTGTGTTGCAGACTTTAAAGTCAAGACGTCCAGCCTCGATATCAGCATCAAGAGCCTTTCAGGAGGCAACATCCAGAAGGCCATTGTAGCGAGAGAATTTACGGCGGGAGCGGATGTTATCATCCTGAACCAGCCGACCCGCGGCGTGGACGTGGGAGCCATGGAATTTATCCACAAAAAGATTCTGGAGATGAGGGATGAAAACAAGTCCCTGATTCTCGTGAGCGCCGACCTGGCAGAGTTAAAGGCCCTAAGCGATCGCGTCATTGTATTCCATCAGGGAAAGATCGCGGGTGTCCTTTGCGATGTCCCGAATACGACGGAAGAAGAGCTTGGCCTGTACATGCTTGGGCTGAAATCCGATTCCGAAGAGAAGCTTAAGGAGGCGTAAGATGAACAAGAAGAAAAAGTTTGAATGGTATGGAGTGATCCGTGTAACGGCATCCATTCTGATCGCCCTTCTGATAGCGGCAGTGATTATCTTCGCGGTGGCGGACGATCCTTGGACGGCTCTTTATAAATTCCTGCTCGGGCCATTTTCAACAAAGAGAAACTTCTTTAATGTAATTGAGACGATGATTCCGCTTGTATTCTGCGGACTTGCCATCAATGTCATGCATAAGAGCGGCCTGTTTTCCATGGTGGCCGACAGCTCCTTTTATTTTGCAGGCGTAATGGCGGCGTCAATCGCCATTGCATGTCCGATGCCGAACATCGTGCACCAGATTGTAATTCTCATCGCTGCCACGGCGGTGGGCGGAGTGATTGGCATTATCCCGGTTCTCATTAAGAAAAAGACGGGCGCAAATGAGCTTGTAATTTCGCTGATGATGAACTATATCTTTTTTAACTTCGGCTACTGGCTGATCAGAAAGTTTTTCCTGGACACATCCAACGGCTCCTTCTCCATCGGTTTCCAGCCGACGGCGACCCTGGGCAAGATGCTGAAAGGGACAAACACCCACTATGGCCTGATTATCATGATTATCGCGGTCATTATCATGTGGATTCTGATGGACAAGTCAAAATTCGGCCGTGAACTGAAAATCACCGGTTCCAATGAGAATTTTGCAAAATACGCGGGTATTAAAATCGGCGGAGTCGTAATTGGCTCCCAGCTCATCGGCGGCATGCTGGCAGGTCTCGGCGGCGGCGTTGAGATGATCGGTATGTACAAGAAATTCCAGTGGATTACTGCCCAGACCTATGTGTGGGATGGTATTTTAATCAATCTGCTGGCCGGTACAAAACCGCTTATGATACCTGTTTCCGCCTTTTTCATCTCGTATATCCGTATCGGAGCCCTGGTAATGTCCAGGGGCGGCGACGTGGATTCTGAGATTGTTTCCATCATCCAGGGTATCATGATTATGCTGATTGCTTCCGAGCGGTTCCTGTATAAGATGAAGAAGAATAAAGAAGAAAGAGAAGCGCTGCAAAACCAGACGGTGGATGCAGAAGGCGCGATCTAAGGAGGGGAAAAATGGACTTTATAACAAATCTTGATTTTTGGTTTACCGTTCTCCGCGCCACAACACCGGTTCTTTTTGCCACGATGGCGGCCCTGATTGCCAGCCGTTCGGGAGTACTTAATCTGGGACTGGAGGGGGCGATGACAATCGCGGCTCTCTGCGGAGTTTTAGGCAGCGGTTTTACGGGAAGCCTTCTGGTAGGAGCGATTGCGGGCCTTGCGGCAGGAATTGCCTTTACCATGCTGCTCGCTTATTTTGTACAGCATCTGAAAGCCAATCAGGTTATCACCGGTGTGGCGCTCAACCTGGCGGCCAGCGGCGGTTCCGTATTCTGCCTGTATTCCATCACGGGCGATAAGAATGCCAGCAATTCTCTGGCATCATCGGCATTTCCGGCGCTGAATATTCCGGTAATCAAGGATATTCCGGGACTGGGCGACGTCCTGTCCGGACATAACAGTTTGACTTATATCGCATTTATTGTTACAATCTTGATGTTCATCATGCTTAAAAAGACATCCTTCGGCATCCATATCAGAGCCGTGGGAGAGTCGGAGGAAGCAGCCCGTTCCGTCGGCATCAATGTGAAAAAGGTGCGTTACCAGGCCATGTTTATCAGCGGTTTCTTAGCATCTCTTGGAGGAATGTATCTGTCCATGGGATATGTAAACCGTTTTACATCCGGCATGGTTGCGGGCCGCGGCTATATCGCACTGGCAACCAATGCGATGGCGGCCGGCAATGCGCTGATGGGGATGGTCAGCTCCATCCTTTACGGATTTGGAAGCGGTATATCCATCTATTTGCAGAACAACAATGTAGATCCGTACCTCATTACGATTATTCCTTACGCGTCCATCATCATTTTCTATGTAATATTCAGTTTCTATTACAAGGTGAAGAGA
>CATWBR010000336.1 GCA_958349075.1 uncultured Clostridium sp. | reverse complement strand
GGATGTTGCAAAAGCAACTGATATGCTCCCGTCTGGGTAGACAAGTGAAATAATAAAAACTTGTCACTTAGGAGGGAGCATATTTTATATCCTAAAAATCAAGGGAATTAACACAGAGGAGAAACTCTGGGATTTACATCCCAGAGCCGCTATATCTACAGTCTGAAAGAGTCTGATCGGCAGACTCTTTATGCCTTCCAATCCGTCTTTCGGCGGATTAGCTTCCTGATTACAGCATCGTTATAATGTGTTTGAAACTCTACTTGACCACTTCAGGGAATTGCATGAAAACATGTATGTGTTACCGGAGTGCATGAATCAGCCGGAACACCTGCTCCGCCGTATCTGCCAGATTCCTCCCCGCGTTTTCCGTCTCCATCGCCTCATCCAGGCTGACCACGGTCCGCAGAATCGGGAAAAATGCGTCGATGCCCTCCGCGTTACAGGCCACGGCGTCTCTGGTCACACAACCGGACAATCCAATTACCGTTTTCCCGTACTTCTTTGCCGTCCGGGCCACTCCGATGGGAGCCTTTCCCATCACGGTCTGGCCATCCAGCCTGCCTTCGCCGGTGATAACAATATCGGCATCCCTGACGTATTCGTCCAGCCTGGTTTCATCGAGCACAATCTTTACCCCCGATTCCAGAACCGCGTTTGTGAAGCCGAGGAACGCAAACCCAAGGCCTCCGGCGGCTCCCGTTCCCGGATAATTCGGATCGGCATTCGGGTATTTCTCCTGCGCAAGCACGGCGAACCGCATCAGCCACTCATCCATCCGGCGGATCATATCGGGATCCGCCCCTTTCTGGGGACCGAACACGGCGCTGCATCCCTGCTCCCCGCAGAGGGGGTTCGTCACGTCACAGGCAATCCGGAACGTGCACTCGGAAAGCTCCGACAGCACGCCGTCATCGGTGATGGATTTGATTTTTTCAAGGCCTGATGCGCCGAAGGGTACCTGTGCGCCGTCTCCGTCCAGGATCCCATATCCCAGCGCCTGCAGCATTCCCACGCCTCCGTCATTGGTGGCGCTCCCTCCGATTCCCACGACGAATCTCCGGCAGCCGTTCTCAATTGCATCTTTGATTACTTCCCCGACTCCGTATGTGGTGGCATAGAGCGGATTGCGCTCCGCGTCTGAAACCAGGGTGATTCCGGCGGCTCCGGCCATCTCGACGACCGCAGTTCTGCTCTCCTTAATGATCCCGTATTCACAGTCCACCGGCTTCCCAAATGGGCCGGTAACGGTGACTTTCCTCAGCATTCCGCCCATTCCGCAGGCCAGGGCCTGCACGGTCCCCTCTCCTCCGTCAGCCAGGGGGCGCACACAGACGGCGGCATCCCCGTATACTCTCCTGATGCCCTCCGCGGCTGCCTCGCCGGCCTCCAGGGAAGTCAGGCTGCCCTTCAGTGAGTCAATTGCAATTGTTACCTTCATCCTTCTCCTCCCGTCAAAATCAGAATTTATTCTCCGCCGTCGCCTGCCTCGTCTGCTGGACGGCCCGGTATGACTTCTCATAATTTTTAAACGCGATAATCGACACCATCGAATCGATCATGGATAACTGGGCTATCCTCGTACTCGCTGATTCGGAGCGGAACATAGTCTTTTCCGACGCCACATAAAGGGCTATATCCGCAGTATTGGCGATAGGCGTTTTCCCCTGCCCTGTCAGCGCAATCGTTGTGGCGCCGTTGTCGTGCGCCAGCTTCAGCCCGCTCAGTATATTGCGGTTACTGCCCGAATGGGAAATGCAGATAGCAACATCTTTTTCCGTCAGCAGAGATGCCGCCATCATCTGCAGATCAATGTCGTCGTGTACATAGGACTGGACCCCTATCTTCATGAGCTTATGCTGCATATCCTTTGCCACGATAAGGCTGCCGCCGCTGCCCATGGCGAGGACCTTGTCCGCCCTGCTGATAGCCTCACAGGCCGCTTCCATATCGGCAAAGTTAATCAGGGAAAACGTTCTGTTGAGAGCCGCCATCTCCAGATTAAATATTTTTTTACAGATTGTCTCCGCATCGTCATTCTGCTCCAGGATGGGGTTGAAATAGCGGTCACGCGGCAGAATATCACGCGCCGCGCTGATTTTAAAATCCTGGAATCCTTTATAGCCCAGGCTCTTGCAGAAACGGACGACCGAGGCGTCACTGACTCCGGCTTTATCAGCCAGCTCCGACACGTTATAGTTCAGTGTCTCATTATAATTATCAAGTACGTATTTCGCTATTTTACTCTCACTGTTGGTAAGCAAATGCATACTGCCCTTTATCTTTTCTTTGCAGCTTACTTCAATCACGCAAATTCCCCCTATCTTTCCTGACATTGCTGTTCTACCCGGCAGGCTATACAGCAGCAAAGATGTGCCGTTACAGTACCGGCTCTGCCCATGTCTCCATTATATCATACAATCATTCCTGCATGGAAGAATTCTGTATCTGTTGGCTCCGTGTCAGGACAACGCATGTTATTGTTCACAGGCAGTATCCCGGCTTCCCAAGAAGGGCAAACATGTTGGATTTATACATTTCTACTCCGGGCTGGTTAAATGGGTTGATGCCCGATATATAACCGCTGACCCCGATTGCAAACTCAAAGAAATAGAAAAGCTGCCCAAGCCAGTACGGCGACTGTTCCGGTATCCGCACCATCAGGTTGGGAACGCCTCCCTCGACATGCGCCTTCATCGTTCCCTTCATTGCACTCCTGTTAACAAAGTCAAGGGTCTTCCCATCCAGATAATTTAAGCCGTCCAGGTCTTTTTCCTCTTTTTTAAGCGTAATCTCGGCCGCAGATTTTTCAATTTCAAATACCGTCTCAAACATAATGCGGGAACCGTCCTGGATAAACTGGCCCAGAGAATGAAGATCGGTTGTCATATTGACCGAGGCCGGAAAAATCCCCTTTCCCGACTTTCCCTCGCTCTCTGCAAAAAGCTGCTTGCACCACTCTGCAATATATTGCATATTGGGTTCATAATTCACCAGAATCTCCACCGCTTTTCCTTTCCGGTGCAGGAGATTTCTGACCGCCGCGTAGAGAAGCGCCGGATTTTCTTCCATTGGCGCGCACAGAGCCGTTTTTCTCATGTCGGCGGCTCCCTGAAGCAGGGCATCCACGTCGATTCCCGCCGCAGCTATAGGAAGGAGCCCTACCGGAGTCAGGACGGAAAACCGGCCGCCCACATCATCCGGGATGACAAAGGTCTGGTATCCCTCCTCGTCCGCCATCTGTTTGAGCGCTCCTCTTTTTCGGTCCGTTGTACAGTAAATCCTGCCTTTTGCCTCATCCGCACCGTACTTCTCCACCAGGAGTTCTTTAAAAATCCGGAAGGCAACCGCCGGCTCCGTGGTCGTACCCGACTTAGATATCACGTTGATGGAAAAATCCCTGCCGGCGAGTCTGCTCTTAATATTTTCAATATAGGTGGAACTAAGATTATTGCCCGCAAAGTAAAGTTCTGTTCTCCCCTTCCCGTTTTCCCCATCAGGCCGGTCTGCCGCTAAGAGTTCATATGCCGCGCGTGCCCCCAGGTAAGAACCGCCGATTCCGATCACAAGCAGGACATCCGACTCCTTTCGAATCTTTCCTGCTGCCTTTTTAATTGCCTCAAACTCTTCTTTATTGTAGTCTTCCGGAAGATCGAGCCAGCCCAGAAAGTCACTGCCCACGCCATTGCGGTTCACCAGCAAATCCCTGGCATTCCGGACGGTAGGTCCAAAACATTCAAGTTCATCACTGTCTAAAAAATTCATTGCATACTGATAATCAAATTCTAATGTCCTCATATTTTAACCTCCATAATGAAGCAAAGAAAAAAGGGGCATCTTCCAGCTTCTGCTGTAAAATCCCCTTCTCATCATTGCCTGTTAATTTACCACATTGATTGGATTTCCGGCAAGAAAAGCTTTTAAATTGTCTGCTGCCAGATCCATCAGCCGTTTTCTGGATTCCCTCGGAGCCCAGGAGATGTGGGGTGTAATAAAACAGTTTTCCGCTTTCAGGAGAGGATTATCCATAGTAATTGGCTCCGCTCCCACCACATCCAGCCCGGCGGCATAGACCTTTCCCAAATTCAGGGCATCCGCCAGATCTTCCTCGTTAATCAGAGGACCTCTGGAATTGTTCAGAATAATCACGCCGTCCTTCATTTTATCGATTGTTGCCTTGCAGATAAGGCCGGTATTCTCCGGCGTCAGTGGGCAGTGGAGTGCAATCACATCCGACTGGGCCAGGAGCCCGTCAAGGCCGACGTACTCTCCCAGCTCCCTTCCTTCTTCACACGGATAACTGTCATAAGCAATTACGCGCATTCCCATGGCTTTCGCAATCCTGCCCGTCGCTCTTCCAATCCGGCCGAAACCGATAATTCCCATGGTTTTGCCTGCCAGCTCAATCAGAGGGTAATCCCAGAAGCACCAGTCCTCGCTCCGGGACCAGCGGCCCTCATGAACCGCATTGCTGTGATGTGCCACGTGATGACAGATTTCAAGCAGAAGGGCGATGGCAAACTGCCCCACTGCGTCCGTTCCGTAGGTGGGAATATTCGCTACAACCACTCCCGCCTCTTTGCATGCTTTTATGTCAACTACGTTAAATCCGGTGGCCAGTACGCCGACGTATCTGATATTTTCGCATGCGCTCAGTGTTTCCCTGCTGATCGGTGTCTTATTGATGATGACAATCTCCGCGTCTCCGATTCTCTCCGTGATTTTATCTTCCGGAGTCCTGTCGTATACGGTAACCTCGCCCAGAGCCTCAAAAGCTTCCCAGCTCAGATCTCCGGGATTTTCCGTGTATCCGTCAAGAATTACAATTTTCATGTCTCAACCTCCTGATTCGATATCTTATTGTTCCTATCTGAATTATGTTATTGTTCACTCCCAATGTCAATTAGAAAGGGATTTAGTGGAGGAATGAGAACGCCGCCGTTAGGTCGGGGTTCGGGATGGTGAGAGGGAGGCTGTGAGTCTTCAGTCCCCGGCTTTAGGTTGTCGCGGGTGGGGAATCCGGGCAGAAAAAGTTCCTGCGGGAAACGCTTGCGCTCTTTGGAGTACATAACGGACACTAACCTCGAAAAAACCTCGGTAAGTGCCGATGGACTCCCAGGTTCACGATTACATAGTGGCCGCGACAATACCTCCCTCCGCACTTGACGAAAG
>CATWBR010000335.1 GCA_958349075.1 uncultured Clostridium sp. | reverse complement strand
TATCTCCCTATCTCCCTATCTCCCTATCTCCCTATCTCCCTATCTCCCTATCTCCCTATCTCCATCCATCATACTACACCTTGCCTCCCTCTTCAATCACATCCCGAAAGTCGATCGCACCGGTAACGGCATTCCCATAAATCCTCCCATTTCCCCAACTTCAAAAAGCCCCCCTGTTGCACACAGGAGGGCGCAGACCAAAAACAACTAAAATCCTTACCGGGAATCCGAACATCGGAAGTTCCCGCATTCAATTCACAATAGCCAAATCACCAAAAGCAGAGTTCAATAATAAAAAAAGCAGGGATACACAGGCAGTTTCTAATTCACTGCCGGTCCATGAAGCATTACCGTCGGGAATCCCATTTCCCTCAGTTCCTGTTCCATTTTTGCAGCATTGTCAATGTCGCTAAAGGCTCCGACTCTGACTTTATAAAGCCCATCCTCGGATACCAGATATGCCGGAAATCCTTCTGATTTCAGTTCTTCAAGCTGCTGCTCGGCCAGGGAACGGATGCGGTAGGCGCCCGTCTGGATCATGTAGAATTGCTCTTCCTTTTCCTGCTGTCTGATCACATTTATTATTCCGGTGGCAATCGCATTGGCGATCTCATCGAACTGTGCATCAAACCTTTCATTATCCTCAGGGTTATCGATAAATCCCGCCTCTACAAGCACAGCCGGTATATCCGTTCTGCGAAGGACAACCAGACCGGGTCTTTCAAAGATTCCCAGATCCGTAAATCCCGTTTTGGCCAGTTCCCTGTTGATGGAAGAGGCCAGTTCTTCGGCAAGTCCTTCTTCTCTGTACACCAGCGTCATTGTGCCGGAGCCTGTTCCCGGCTCTGCGGCTGCATTTCTGTGGAGGGAAACGAAAAAGTCCGCATCGGACGCGTTTGCCATATCTGCTTTTTCATAAGGTGAATCGTATACATCCGTGACCCTTGTGAAAATTACTTCGACACCGTTATTTGCCAGTATATCCCCGACGGCCAGCGCCAGTCTCAGATTGTCGTCCTTCTCCTGTCTTCCTTCGAAAACTGCTCCCGGATCGTATTCACCGCCGTGACCGGCATCTATAACCACTCTCTTTCTTATATCCAAAAGAAAAACTCCTCTCACATACCTTTGTACTATTAAAGTATGTGAAAAGAGTTAAAAGTTGCCTTATTCCTGCTTTTATAACTGAAAAACCGTTATGGAAATCTCGCAGCCGCCGTTATTTTGTATATTCGCCGTTAAATACTTCCACGGCCGGTCCCGTCATATAAACGGTATCCTTTTCGCGGTCCCATGTAATTGTAAGGCAGCCGCCTAAAAGCTCCACTTCCACCGTGTCGTCCGCGTATCCGGCCAGAATGGCGGCCACTGCAGCAGCACAGGCGCCGGTCCCACAAGCCATCGTCTCACCGGAGCCGCGCTCCCAGACGCGCATCTTGATATGTTTTCTGTCAATCACCCTGATGAACTCCGTGTTGGTCCTGTCCGGAAACTTACCGTGATGTTCAAAGCCGGGGCCCATTTTCTCCAAATCCAGTTGTTCAATCGGCCCGCCGAATTCATTTTCGAACAGAACGGCGTGGGGGTTCCCCATGGAAACACCGATGAAATGGTATTTTTTCCCGTCCACTTCTATCTCTTCAAACAGTTCCGATGTCTGAACCGGTTTTCCCATATCCACTGTAACGGCCGTCACCTTCCCGTCCTCCACCTTCATATCGAGGTATTTAATCCCGGACGCCGTCTCAACGCTGATTTGGGGCCTGTCTACGATATGATGATCATAGGCATATTTTCCCACGCAGCGGACTCCGTTGCCGCACATGGCGCCTCTGGTGCCGTCCAGGTTGTACATATCCATCTGGCAGTCCGCCACCTCCGATGGTTTTATAAGAATCAGGCCGTCAGAACCGATTCCGAAATGGCGGTCGCTGACCGCAGCCGCCAGCCCGGACGCATCCTCCACCTTCTCCTCGAAACAGTTCACATATACATAGTCATTTCCGATTCCCTGCATCTTTGTAAATTTCATATTATCCTCCCTGATTCTTCGCGTATCCTGTGAAACGCCGAATCAATTCATCCTTTGTAAAGGCTCAGTACCATCCTGGCTGCCTCCGCAATCCCTGTTCCGCTGTCCATGCTGCATTTCTGCAGGTATTTGTGCGCCTCCGGCTCCGACATGCTGTTGCGGCTTATCAGGAGTCCCTTCGCCTGGTCAATGGCTTTTCTGTCATCCTCATTTCTCATGGGCAGACGGCTTTTTTTCTGCTTCCGCTTCTCCGTCTGCATCCGCTCTATCATGCGCACCGTGGACATCAGGTCACACATTTTAAATGGGGCGGGCAGACATACAATCTCACCCATATTTTCACCGCTCCACCGGACGGGTGAGGCGATCAGGAGCATGTCAAACCCGGGCGGAAGCTGACGGGCGAGCTGGCGGCAGGTCATATCGCCGAACCTGAAACCGCTGATCACAATCCCGCTCTGCAGATCGTCCGCCTGAGCGAGGACCTGGGAACCGGATGTGCAGGACGCCGTCACCTGCAGTCCGTTTTTTATCAGTATATTTTTAATATTTCTTCCATCTTCCGGCCTGGAAAATGCCACTATGACGTTGATCACACAGTTTCACCTCGCTGTTTTCATGCCGCCCCCTGTGTCCCCGGTCTCCTGCTGCGATAAAAGTCCTCATTTACACCGCGTTTAGCAGCGGTAAAGGTATTCCTGAATCTCCCAGTCGGTCACAAAGGAACAGAAACGGTCCCATTCCTCCTTCTTGCCCTCCCTGTACATCCCGCAGAGCGTTTCCCCAAACGCTGCTTTGGCAAATGTATTTGCGTCCAGTTCTCTGAGAACCACGCCCAGCGTCTCCGGAAATTGCGGGTTTTCATCGCATTTCGATGTCCGCATCTTTTTCTCAACTCCATCAAGCCCTGCGGCCGCAAGCGCAGCCAGGACAAGATAAGGGTTGGCTGACGGATCGGGAAAGAGCGCCGTGATGCTTACCGTCCCGTTCCGAGCCTCCGTATAACGCACGGCCTTGCCGTTTTCCTCCTCCCAGACAGTCGCCGGGAATTCGGGCTGGACTGCGTTACATTTCTCCGCGGCCAGACGTTTATATGAATTGATTAAAGGGTTGGTAAATATCATCATGTCCCGTAAATGTTTTAATATACCACAGCGGAAGTACATGGCCGTTTCTTTATCAGTATTGCCATTTTTATCGCGGATTACAATCCCTGTATGGAGACCGGAACCGTCTCCGTCCATATTCGGCTTCGGCATAAAGGCCGCATGCAGTCCGTGGCGTTTTGCAATTCTCTTCACTGCCGTCTTAAATGTCTGAAGGTAGTCTGCGGCTTCCACACCATACCGTACGGGGAGCAGAAAACAGTGCTGTCCCGGAGTCGTTCCGTGATGGCTGCTCTCCACCTCCATACCTGCCTCCGAAAGGCTGAGCATAATGTCACGCCGGACACTTTCTGCCAGGTCAATCGGCCCCGCATCATAATAACCGGCAACCTCATGGGTGACCGTCGTCGGCCTCCCCTCATCATCCGTATGAAACAAATAAAACTCACATTGAAAATCAAAGTAAAGTCTGAGTCCCAGCCGCTCGGCTCTTTCAACCGTCTCTTTCAAAAGGCTCCTGGTATCAATCGGGGACGGACTGCCGTCGTAGTTTGTGATGTCGCAGATGATACCCGCCACATTCTCCTGTCCCGAATCCCAGGGGAGAATCTGACAGGTAGCCATATCCGGTTTCAGGTAAAGTCCGGTATTCTCCGCTCTGTCCTGCTGACCGGAGGGAAATGGAAGAACCGCTCCTTCTTCCCTCAGGCCGCCCAGAGCAAAACGGTTGATTGGATAACCGTCAGCAGCCGCCTTTCCTGCCTGTCCGCGGGTCATCTCCACCATCTTGAGCCGGCCGAATAGATCCGTAAACTGCAGCTTAATTAAATCGGCTTCTTCATCTAAAAAACATCCGTCTCTTTTTTCTTCATCCATACTTATTTCTCCTTATACGATGCAGGGCGCGAACAAAAGTAACTTCCCTGCACGTCCCACACCGCTTTCCAAAATACGTCAAAGGGAGCCGTACCGGTTTCGGCACAGCTCCCCGACCTGCTTAAACTATAGCAGTCTGTTTTTTCTCTGTCAATTATTTTTTTCCGCGCATTGCACGCAGTTTTTCGGTCAGCTCGGCTCCCAGTGTAATACTTCCCACGTGCCCTACTTCGCCTACCATGTATACGGTTCCGTCCTCTTTAATCTCCACTTCCAGGACTCCGCCAGGCATATGTACATACATATTATTGTCGGCCAGCCCCAGTTTGAGCGCCGCACAGGCAGCCGCACAGGCACAGCTTCCGGATGCCAGGGTATACCCTGCCCCTCTCTCATAGATTTCAATCTGGATATTGGTCCTGTCCAGTACATTGAGAAGCTGTGTGTTTACCTTATCAGGGAAATAGTCGGCGTTCTCGGAATGTTCCCCGATCCTGCAGACCTGCTCTCTGGAAATCTCACTCATCCAGATTACGCAGTGCGGATTGCCGATGGAAAGACAGGTGGTCACATAAGGGATTTTCCCAAACATCATGGTCTGGTTGACCATCTCGCGGCGTTCTCCCGTTACGGGAATCTCATCACTCCAGAATGTCGGACGGCCCATGGATATCTTAACCCTGGTTCCCTCCTCATTAAGGTAAAACACATTCTCTTCCCCGCTCATGGTCATCCATGAAACGCTGGTCTTCTGTACGTAACCGGCATCCTTTAAATATTTGGCAAAAATTCCCATGCCGTTTCCGCTCTTCGGCACTTCACTTCCGTCCGGATTCAAAATCTTTACATACATCTTCTCCTGATCCAGATATGGGCCTGCAAGAATTCCATCCGAACCCACTCCAAAGTTCCTGTCACAGATCAGTTTGATGTTCTCCTCACTCAGTTCCAGCTCGTTCTTATTCGGATCATATACGAGATAATCATTTCCCATACAATGGTATTTCTCAAATGTAACCTTCTTCATTGACGTATCCTCCCGGTTCCGACGCCCTATGGCGGCTGATTCACTGCATACTGTCTGCACTTTTAAGTATCGGCTGAGGCTGTCTTCTCCACAGTGCCCCAGCCTCCGACTTAACAGACACACTTTTATTTATATCCATTATATAC
>CATWBR010000334.1 GCA_958349075.1 uncultured Clostridium sp. | reverse complement strand
AATATTTAACCGTATCGAGATCGCTGGCCATTGTCTTGGCCGACTGCGGACAGACATGAAGGCAGTGGCCGCAGAGAACACACTTATCCTCTATGACCTCTGCCCTACCGTCTTTAATCATGACTGCCTTCACATCGCAGTAACGAACACACTTATAACAGTGCATGCATTTGCTTTCCTTAAAATCAATAATCCTCATCAGATGTAACCTCCATATGAGTTATTAAGTTACTGTTCGCTAAACCGCAGTTTTCAGCGGAGTGTGGATAGTAACTCTATTATCTCATATCGGGCGGTTTTATCAAAGAACTTTTTCTTCAAAAATGTCTAAAACATCGACTTTTCTGTCACTGTATGCTGCGGTTAAAACCATGGCGCGGCATACCAGTATAATGACTGCACAAAAGACCTGCCAGCCGTTCGAGCTCATAAAAAGACTCAGCCAGTATCCGGTGAGGGCCAGCCCCATCACCAGCGTATAGCCTCTTTTCAGCCCCTGAAGCGACGGCCTGTTTTCGGCATAAACTTCCATCAGCACAAAACATACAATATATTCGAGAATGCAGGGAATCAGGTACCAGGCCTCCGAATCGGGCAAAATGCTGAAAATTGACATAAAACCTATAATCCCGGACACGAAAACCAGCGCCGCCGCAAGCACATGGTAAATCTTCAACTGCTTTTCGGTCAGCAGGAAAACGGCGCCGCCTTTCTCCAAATCCAGGATCCCAAAATACAGGATCGCAAAACCGAAACAGGCAGGAAGAAGCACCATGCCGAACATGTTGATATGGAGTGAGGCGAGGATAATTCCCCAGAATATTTTCTTACTCCTGGATGCCATTTAAAACGCTCCTCTCTGATTGAGATATTTCCATATATTAATAAAATTCCCTCCGGCAGGCTGCAGAACCGCGTGCACATAAAGAAGCGTCTGCTTCACACGCCCTTCCAGTTCCAGGATCACGACGGACGAAAGAAGGCCGGACGGAGTGTTAAATGCATTCTCTCCCTCCCACTGGCTCTGGAGAGTCAGTGTATCTCCCTCTTTCAGCTTTATGAATCCTTTCTTTTCCTGATCCGGTTCCACCGTCATTTTTCTTCCGTTAACCGTAATACTGAACGTGCCGAATGACTCATCCGGAGACAGCACCTGCTTTATATTCAGCGTTGCATCTCCCTTCATCCGCACCACCATCTCATCCATTCCATCGGAACTGGATGAAGAAGAAACCACCTCGCCCACCTCGGTTTCCATTGGTCCCAATGCCAGCACCAGGTTTCCGAGACCGATTTCAGCCTCGCTTCCGTCCGTATAAACCACTTTCCCCCTTGTAAGCACCTTATATCCGTCAAAATCTTCCTGTATGGAGACAGGAATCCGGCCGCTCACGGTATGGACAGTATACTGGTTCTGTACCTTTGGCGTCTCGCTGAATTCTATCATCGCTTCGCCTCTCATCGCCTCGCGCGATCCCAGTTCGGGAAATTCCACCGACTGAATCCGTCTGTTATCGCCCTTTCCCGTGATGTAGCAGAGCGTAATGTCGGCATACCATCCTGGCTGTTCTTCATCTTCCTCGTAGAATACGGTAACCGCCTCATTCTGCTCCACAAAAACCGGCTCAGCCAGCCTGAATCTGTATTTAAAACATACCCCGAAAAACAGGCATATTGTTACAATTAAAATGCATACCGCCGCTATAATTCTGTCCGTTCTCTTTTGCATCTCTTCTTTTTCCTTCACTCACTTACCCACCTGATAACCTGTGTCGTCTTTTATTCTTACATTCTTAGATATTGTAAAGATTCGTTCACTTCCGGTTGCCGTCCGCAGCCTCTCTCCACCCGGACGGTTATGACTTATTATACAATAGAAACATTTACCAATCTTTGCAATTTTCTTACAATTCCATGTAGAAAAAAACAGCCCGGAAGAAGATAAAAGAACTTTTCCCTGTTCTTTCGTCTCCATCCGGGCTGCCGTAATGATATTGTAAGAAAGCCTGAATATTAAATTATCCTGTTTTTACAGCCGGTTCAGGCTTCCCGTCTCCAGCAGTTCCTTCACTTCACCGGTCTCAACACCCAGGGCTACCGCCATCTCCTCCTCAAGTGTCTTCTCCACCAGAGACATCATCTGAGCGTCCTTAGACGGCAGTTTCTTTCCTTCCCTGCCCCTGCGTTCTTTTCTCTGATACAGCTCTTTGGCAATCCTGACCAGGTTCAGATAATCCTGTGAATAGTAGGCATCCTTGTATTCCTGTGCACGCTGTCTTTCATCTTTAATCAGCAGCGGCTCAATATCCTTAATGCTGCCCGCCAGCTCCAGGGCTTCCTTCTTTGAAAGCAACGGCCTGAGAACACCTTCCGTCTTTTCGATAGGGACATAAATCTTTTCCGCCTGATCTCTCACAGGGGTAAGGATATAATACTCTCTCTTCGCCCCCGTCAAATTCATCTCAGCCACGTCCTCCAACACACAGACCTTGCCGCTCCAATGAACCATATAATCGCCTTTATTCATTCTATCCCTCCTGAACTCATACCACACTGTCAACACCTGCCGACGCTGCAAAACACGCTCTTCTACCTCTCTGCTGTCAATGCAAAACGATGAAAAGCACGCTCTGCGGACCTTCCATCGTTGACAACAACATAAAATAAAACCGTACATTCCTGCTTCGTCAAATTGGGCATATTCTTGCCACTCTATAATAATCATATCATTTTTCACACTATATTGTAAGCTTTATTTTTATTTTCGGCATATTGCGCATAAAAAGTAAAATTAAGAGACGAAATAAGCTGTAAAAATCACCATATTTCCTGCTCTGCATGGTTAAAATTGGAAGTTGCACAACTTTTAGCCCGGATTCGGCCCGTTCGCTGTAAAAAACTGCCGCAGAGAATTTTCTCTGCGGCAGCTCCTCTGGCGGTGAAACCGATGGGACACGCGTTTCACCGTCTATACTCATATCCCCATATTTACTGTTTAAAAAACGGTTGATTCAAATGTTGGCGGGACAGACAGTCCCTCCCGCAGCGCTTAATCTCTCTCAGCAGCCTCTGCGGCTCTTGCTTCCACTTCTTTCTTCTGTACATCGCCCGGAGCCTGCTCATAGCGGCTGAACTCGTAGGAGTAGGTACCGATGCCGCCGGTCATGGAGCGGAGATCCGTATTATATCCAAACAGCTCAGACATCGGGATGTCTGCTTCAATTACCTGTTTGCCGTGGTGATCGGAATTCATTCCAAGAACACGGCCTCTTCTGCGGTTTAAGTCGCCCATAACGTCACCGGTAAATTTATCCGGTACAATCACTTTCAGGGACGCAATTGGTTCGAGAAGAACCGGGTTAGCTTCCATAAATGCCTTCTTAAACGCCAGTGTGGCAGCCATCTTGAACGCCATCTCCGAAGAGTCTACCGGATGGTAAGAGCCGTCCGTCAGGGTAGCCTTAAGGCCTACTACCGGATAGCCGGCAAGCGGTCCTTTCACAACACATTCCTGTACGCCCTTCTCAACTGCCGGGAAGTAGTTTCTCGGAACGGCGCCGCCGAATACCTTCTCTTCAAATACATATGGTTTCTCTAAGTCGCCGGATGGTTCAAATTCCATCTTAACATCGCCGTACTGGCCATGTCCGCCGGACTGTTTCTTATACTTGCCCTGAGCCTCCACTTTCTTTCTGAGGGTCTCACGGAATGCAAATCTCGGTTTGGTGAGAACGATATCTACTTTATATCTGGCAAGCAGTTTGCTTACAACGATCTCCAACTGCTGATCTCCGATACCGTAGAGTAAACTCTGGCGGTTCTCGGCGTCGTTGACTGTTTTCAGTGTTAAATCTTCCTCCATCAGTCTTGCGAGAGCCGAGGAAATCTTATCCTCGTCACCTTTTGTCTTAGCTGAGTAGGCCATATATGTATACGGTGTGGAAATCTTCGGTTTGTGGTAAACGATCGGTGCGGTGCGTACCGCAATCGTATCACCTGTCTGTGTCACGCTCAGTTTCCCCACAGCGCCGATATCTCCGGCCTTTAATTCAGGCACTTCAATGACATCCTTGCCTCTTAACAGGTAAATCTTCTGAACCTTCTCCTCCGCGTCCTTGTTCACGTTGTAAATCACGCTGTCGGGCTTCAGGGAACCGGTACAAATCTTCATCAGAGAATATTTACCGATAAACGGATCTGCGATGGTCTTAAATACCCTGGCGGACAGGGAAACGTCGTCATTATATTTGGCGGTAAAGCGTTCGCCGGTGGATACATCCACGCCGACACACTCAAATTTGTCGGGTGACGGGAAATACTTGTCGATGGCCTGAAGCAGATGGCTGAATCCCTGGGCATTGATGCCGGAGCCCATCTGAACCGGTACGATGTTGCCTTCTATAACATGTTCTCTGAGCGCTGAAGCGATCTCTTCCTGGGTGAATTCTTCGCCGGAGAAATAGCGTTCCATGTACTCCTCGCTGGTCTCGGCTACGGCCTCGATCAGGGCGTCTCTGACAATTCCCAGGTTCTTCTGCGTATACTCAGGAATCTCGCATTCTTCGTAATCACTTAAATTGGTAAATCTTCTGCCCTTCATCTTTACAACATTGACAAAACCTACGAACTTCTCATTCTCACGGATCGGCACCTGGAACGGGGCAATCTTTCTTCCGAAGCGCTTCTCAAGTTTCAGGATCAGCTCACGGAAGCTGGCCTGATCGTCATCCATGTTCGTTACAAATATAATTCTCGGCAGATTATACTCCTCGCAGAGCTCCCATGCCTTCTCAGTTCCTACTTCAATACCCGCCTTGCAGTTCACAACGATAATCGCCGCGTCCGCAACGCTGATTGCTTCCTCAACCTCTCCAACAAAATCAAAATAACCGGGAGTGTCTAAGAGGTTAATTTTAATCGGACCGTCTTCTCCTTCATATTCTAACGGAATCATGGTTGTGGAAATAGAGAACTGTCTTTTGATTTCTTCTTTATCATAATCACTGATAGTGGAGCCTTCCGGAACCTTACCCATTCTCTTTGTAACACCTGTAACAAGAGCCAGGGCTTCTGCTACTGTTGTCTTTCCGGCGCCGCCATGACCTAATAAAACCACATTACGGATTTGTTTTGTCCCATACACGTTCATATAAAAATTCCTCCCGTAGATAAATTTTAGTCCATGTTGATATTGTACAAGAA
>CATWBR010000333.1 GCA_958349075.1 uncultured Clostridium sp. | reverse complement strand
GTGTCTGAACACACTCCGTTAGGTCTCAGCAGGAGTGGGTTCAGACACTTTTAATTTCATAGGAAAGTTCGTCCTATGAAATTAAAACCGCTCCGCGGAGGATGCGCACTGCGCGCAAAGGTATGTGGCCGCTGAAGCAGCCGCGCTCCGGCGCAGGAGTCTGCCAAGGCAGCCTCTATAATATCATAGGAAAGTTTGTCCTATGATATTAGAACCGCTTCGCGGAGGATGCCGGGGCAGACTGGTTACTACTGTACAGGGAAGGAGCAGAGTCATGTTTCACACAGAAGCAGAAAAAAATAAGAGGAGCCGGAGCGGCGGAAATGAGGGAGAGAGCGTACCGGCTCTGTTTGCACGGTATGTAAGCCTGAATGTGATGGGAATGATAGGATTATCCTGTTACATACTTGCCGATACCTTTTTTGTTTCCAAGGCACTTGGGGCGGCGGGGCTTGCATCCCTGAATCTGGCAATTTCCGTATACAGTATCATCAGTGCCGCCGGACTGATGTTCGGCATTGGAGGGGCGACACGTTTTGCCATCTTAAAGACACAGGGGGAGGAGGAAGAGGCTAACCGCATCTTTACCTGGACGGCGGCGATGGGACTTTTTGCAGGCCTGCTTTTTGCATTCCTGGGTCTGTTCTTTGCCGACAGCATTGCCATAAGGCTGGGGGCAAACAGCGAGACACTTGAAATGACGGGCACCTACCTGAAGGTTATCCTGTGTTTTGCGCCCTGTTTTATCCTGAATAATGTGATTCTGGCATTTGTCCGCAACGACAGGAATCCGGCCCTGTCCATGGCGGCGATACTGACCGGAAGCGCAGGCAATGTGATACTGGATTATATTTTTATGTTTCCGATGTCCATGGGGATATTCGGCGCCGCATTTGCGACCGGGCTGGCGCCCGTGATGAGCCTGGGAGTGCTGTCACTTCATTTTGTAAAAAAGAAAAATACGTTCCATCCGGCGGCGGTGCGCCCCGAACTGAGAAGGAGCGGAGCCGTCCTGATGCCAGGGCTGTCGTCATTTATTACCGAGGTATCTTCTGGGATTGTCCTGATTGTCTTCAACCTTGTTATTCTGAATCTCGCTGGGAATACGGGGGTCGCGGCATATGGGATTGTGGCCAATCTGGCACTGGTCGTAATTGCCGTGTTCACCGGTATTGCACAGGGAATCCAGCCGCTGGCGAGCACCGGATACGGCAGGGGAGACGGAAAGATGCTGGCACAGGTGGTGCGGTATGCCGTCGGTCTGGCGGTCTTTCTCGCGGCTGCGATTTATGTGATTGTCTGCCTGTTTACGGATCCAATCGTCCGTGTCTTTAACAGTGAAGGGAACCAGGCTCTGGTAGCGATTGCAAAGACCGGAATCCGGCTGTACTTTACCGGATTTTTATTTGCCGGAATCAATATTTTGGCGGCTGCGTTCCTTAGCGCCGTAATGAGGCCCAAGCTGGCCTTTATCATCTCGGTTACAAGGGGAGGTGCGGTGATTATTCCTCTTGTACTGCTGCTTTCCATGGCTTTTGGCATGGAGGGCGTGTGGCTTTCATTCACTCTTTCAGAATTTATCACCTGTCTGCTTTCTGTGGGCGGAGTGATTCAATGCAGGGGTGCCCTGTTCGGCAAAAGTCAAATTTCCTGTGGAAATAAGGCCGAAAATACGGTATAATTTGCCTGGAAGAAGATGGCTGCTGTTTTTTTGCGGGCATCAAAGAAAACGCTTCTGATAAAGTGGCGTAGGGCGAAAGGAAGAGCGGGATGGCAGAACGGATAACAGGGCATCTAAGGAGCGGAAAATGGCAGATGTCGGAATCTCTGGCACTGGGCGTGGTACTGACCCTGGCGGGCGGATTCCAGGATGCATATTCCTATAACTGCAGGGGGAAGGTGTTTGCGAATGCCCAGACCGGAAATATTGTATTGCTGGGGCAGAACCTGGCGACGGGAAACTGGGGAAGCGCGATCCGATACCTTTTTCCTCTCCTTGCATTTATCGGGGGAGTCTATGTGACGGAGTGGATTCATGAACTGTATAAGGAGCACCGGCTGCTGCACTGGAGGCAGATCGTTCTTTTAATTGAGATTGTGCTGCTTCTGATCGCAGGGTTCCTTCCTCAAAGTATGGATACTCCGGCCAATATCCTGCTTTCTTTTGCATGTGCGATGCAGGTCAACAGCTTCCGTAAATTCCGCGGAATCCCATGTGCTACGACAATGTGCATCGGCAATATGCGCAGTGCAACGGAGATGCTGGGACGGTACCATATTACAAAGGATCCGGAACTGAAACGTAAGGCGCAGCACTATTACTTTATTATTCGTATTTTTGCAATTGGAGCTGCGGTCGGAGCCGTCATTTCCATGAGGTGGGGAAATCGGGCAATCTGGGTTGCGGCGGCCCTGATGTTCTCGGGATTTGTTATGATGTTTATTAAAAGTGAGATAGAGGAAAAAGCAATTCGGACGGACAGTAGAGGAGAAAAGAGATGAGGCAGATAGCAGGGAGTGCGGCGCTTGTAATATTAGGACTTATGATGGCTGGCTGCGGCAGCCATAAGGAAGCGGCAGGCATCAGGATGGTGGCTGCAGCGGTGGATATCAGCGCGGAAGCGCCGGAGGAAAAAAGCACCGGAGACAGGGAAGTGAGCACGGAGACACCGGAAACGAATACGGCGGGAAACGGGAGCGGCGCCTCTGAAACATTGCCGATGCTGTCCGGAGAGATACGTATGGAGAATCCGTCCTGGGATTACTACAGCCTAGGGGCGTCGGAGCCGGTGGCTTCCCCTCTGAAGCTTGTAAAACTGACGGAAGAGACAAACCAGATCACGGACACCGAAGCGTGGTTTGAGAAAAACAATCTCACCGCAGACGTGGAAGACACGAGAGATTACAGCTGTGATATTCTCACGGGAGAAGAAGGAGAACCTTACCTGATCCGTGTGACGAAAAAGGACAGCGGTGACAGCTTTATCCTTGATTTTTCAGATTACCAGTTCGCAGACGATTTTAAGGAGAGCGATGCGTTTATTGTACGGCAGACGATCCGTTTTGCACAGGTTAAGGATGACATCCTGTATTTCTCGATCGGACATCTCACCTATGCGGAAACTTCCCCGCATAATGCCTATGTGGCTGCGGTAGATCTGAAACGGGGAAAACTTTTATGGAAGAGCAGGCCCCTGGTGAGCAATGCACATAACTTTGTAATTAAGGGGGATATCCTTCTTTGCGGCTACGGATTTACGGCAGAGCCGGATAACCTCTACCAGTTGGATTTGGCCACAGGACAGGTGATCGCCGAGTTTCCTCTGAAATCCAAGGCGGATTATCTGATTTTAAAGGATGATATTCTGTATGTGAGAACCTATAACACCGATTATACGTTTCGGGTGGAATAACGATTAGAATGAACAGGCGGGTAAGAAAATGCAGTGCAGGCTCTTATCCGCCTGTTATAACGGTAAGACGGTTCACCAACCGTTTACGTGAATCATTTTGCCGTTGTCCGGCTGTAAGCCGAGCTGTCAATGGAGCTGTAAAAAGGGGCCGCAGGTCAATATTCAATTTGAATATTGAGGCAGAACATGATAAGATAGGGTAGATAGCGGTCATTACCGGAGGTACAGAGGATGAAGAAGAAAACAGACAGGGGATTCAGCCTGATTGAATTGATTATTGCGATTGCAATTCTTATTATACTGACAGGGCTTTTGGCGCCTCAGTTTATGAAATATATTGAGAAGTCCAGAAAGGCGGCATGTCTGAATAATATTGACGTCATGCTCCAGGAGTATCAGGTGGCAATGATCGATAATCCGGATATTAAGCCGGAGGATGTGCTGGATATGATGGTGAAACGTGGTATGAAATGTCCGTCTAAGGGGACATACACGATTAGACATCTGGATGATGAGCATTTTGTAGTAAACTGCGGGGTGCATGGGGACGGCGAAGCGGAAAGCACGGATCCGAAAGAGGTGTTGGGTAAGGATGTATATGAGAGGATCCTTAAATTTGCAGACGAATATTCATTATCTGAAATAAAGAAGATGTTCGCAGCGGCCGGAATGAAAGATTATCATATAACAAACGATACAATACGGCAATATCTTTTGAAAGAAGTTTATAACGGAGAGTGGCCTAAGGCAGATAAAAGCCTGTTTACCGGTTCTAAATATGCCGGGGATTTATATGTCCAACCATACATCAATGTCAAAAATACATCGGGTGGGTCGGTGGAAGACACAACACCGGAAAGTGTTTTTGCATATATCGGACCCAGCTCTAATGATACCGGTGCAAATAAATGGTCCGCATATTTTATCTATGATCCTAATGGCAAGACATGGTATAGGGAACCAGATGGAAAGTCGATCTTAATCATGAATCAGGATTGGGATACGGTAAAGGCTAACACAATCGATAAGGGCTGGATTCCTGTCGAATAAATCAGATAAGTGAAGGATAGAGACATAACCCATGACAGAAAAACGGAGATTTTTCCCAGCTTGCCTCTCCGGCAATGCACTGAAATTCATAGCAATTTTTACAATGCTGATCGACCATATCGGTGCGGCTCTCATTGAGAATGGGATTCTCTGTGCTTATGATATTGATCGGATGATGGAGATTTTAGAGACGGAAGAGGGCATGCGCTGGTATCTGTTTGATCTTGCGCTCCGGCTCATAGGCAGAATCGCATTTCCCATATTTTGTTTCCTTCTCGTGGAGGGATTCCTTCACACACGGGATGAGAGAAAATATGCACGGAATCTGCTGTTGTTTGCATTTCTGTCAGAAGTTCCTTTTGATACCGCATTTTCCTGCGTTCCAGTCTATTGGGGAGCCCAGAACGTCTATTTTACGCTGTTTATCGGTGTGGTGATGATGTGCTTTCTCAGAAAGTATGAAGGAAGACAGGGGATGCAGGCCGTTGTGGTCGCCGCTGCCTGTGTGGCCGCATTTCTGCTGAAGTGTGATTACAGCTATTTTGGAGTTTTGATTATTGCGGTTTTGTATCTTCTGAGGTACCAGCGTTCCAGACGGTTTATTACAACAGGCGTCCTTGCGGCCCTGGAATCCCTGCCTTTATTCGGAGCGGCGGCGCTTTCCCTGATACCGATCGCCTGTTATAATGGGGAGAGAGGAAAACTCCGCATAAAGTATTTCTTTTACCTGTTTTATCCGGTACACATTGTCCTGCTGGCCGGATTACGC
>CATWBR010000332.1 GCA_958349075.1 uncultured Clostridium sp. | reverse complement strand
GATTATTCTCTTTCTTATTTAAATATTTATTTTGTGGGAATTATCACGAACCTGATTTACAATATGGGAGCCGGTATCCTGAGGGCGATCGGCGATTCCAAGCGCCCCCTCTATTTCCTGATGGCCAGCTGCTTTACCAACATTGTGCTTGATATCGTGCTGGTAGTTGTTCTTAAGATGGAAGTGAGGGGAGCGGCGATTGCGACCGTATTTTCCCAGTTAGTCAGCGCGGTCTTAGTGGTGTCCGCCCTGATGAAGGCGACGGATTCCTACAAACTGGTTGTCAAAAAAATCCGTTTAAATCTGTTCATGGTAAAGCGTATTATCAAGATCGGGCTTCCGGCCGGTCTTCAGTCGGTTATGTACGCCCTCTCCAATATTATTATCCAGAGCAGTGTCAACTCCCTGGGTACGGATACCATTGCAGCGTGGACAGCCTACAGTAAGATTGACAGCGTGTACTGGATGATCATCAGCGCCCTTGGAATTTCCATTACCACCTTTGTCGGGCAGAACTACGGGGCGGGGAAGATTACACGTGTCAAGAGAGGCGTCAATGTCTGCCTTTTAGTTACCGCCATTATCACCATGATTCTCTGTACCGTCCTGTATCTCTTCGGAGGATATGTGTATCTTCTGTTTACAACGGATACGGACGTTATAGCAAAGGGCATGGAGATTCTGTACTTCCTTGTGCCGACGTTTATCCTCTACATCTGCATTGAGATTTTTTCGGGTGCGCTCCGCGGCGTGGGAGACTGCTGGATACCGATGATCATGACGGCACTGGGCGTCTGCACGCTCCGTGTTGTGTGGATTATTATTGCAGTTCCGCTCCGGCCGAGTATTATCACCGTCATATTCAGTTATCCGTTGACGTGGGGAATTACCACGGTGCTGTTTATCATTTACTATTACTGCTTCAGCACCCTGAAAAAGTTCAATGTACCGCTGCCGAGGCTGCGCAGGAAGAGAAGAAGGCGGCTAGAGTAAACGGCAATAAATAGTAGACACTTCAGGTTAATTGTGGTAATCTGTCTATAAGAGAACGAAATTATCAAGTTAACGTGAAAAATTCATTTTATTGTGTTTTTCACAGGAGTGGATAAGAAAGGATGAAAGCTATGGATTATGAACAGATGAATCAGGTTTACCAGGCGGAAGGATATGGCCGGGAGACACTGGGACAATATGTGGCAAAGACGTATCTTTGGATGTTTGCGGGACTGATGCTCACCTTTGCGGTTGCGATTGCAGGTTATTTATCGGGGGCAATTTTATTTGTCTTTGCAATACCGTACGGACTGATTGTCATATCGGGACTGGAACTGCTTACCGTATTCTGGATGTCAGCCAGGGTAAATAAAATGTCGGTGGGCGCGGCAAGGGGAATGTTCCTTTTTTACGCGGCTTTGAACGGAATCGTATTTTCGGCCTACTTCCTGGTATTCGGAGCAGTGCAGCTGCTTCTCGTATTTGTGGCGACTTCCCTGTTTTTCGGAATTATGGCGGGCGTCAGCCTGATCTTTAAGATTGACATCAGCGGAATCAGACCACTTCTTGTTGGCGGGTTGTTTTTCCTGATTATCTTCGGCGTGCTGTCCATGTTCCTGAATCTGGGAGCCATGGAAACCGTTATGTGTTATGTGGGAATCGCTGTTTTCCTTGGATTTACCGCATATGATACGGGCAAGATTAGAACGAACTATACTTACTTTGCAGGAAACCAGGAGGTTCTGGAGAAAGCGTCCATCTTCTCCGCACTGTCCCTGTATCTTGACTTTATCAATCTGTTCCTTTACATCTTAAGACTTTTGAACAGAAGCAGAAATTAAGGAGGCTGTCTCACAACAGCCCGTCCGGCCGGTGGCCCGCGATGACAGACAGGTAAAATCCTGGCTGACGTCAAGGGTACACCGGCTTTTTCATATCATAGGAAAGTGCTCCTATGATATGAAAAAGCCCTCCGGGCAGGATGCGCACTCGCGCGAAGCGAAGATGTAATATGCCGCTATGCGGCCGCGCTCGGCGCGAGAGTCCGGTGAGCCGGACTCCTTCTTGTTTCATAGGAAAGTACGTCCTATGAAATAAAAACGCTCCGCGAGGATCGCACTGCGGCGGATCGGAATTATGTCGCTAAAGCGACCCGCCGCAGGCGGAGAATCCCGCACGCGGGATTCTTTCTTATGATATTACCGTGGTGTTATATCATGCAAGAATATTTTCCTGTTCGGTGGTAGAATGGTTACTGTTCGTACCCCCTGCCGGAAAGCGGCAGGGCTGCGGACAGTAACTCGCTTTGCGATGCACAGAAACGGCAAAAAGCGCCGTTAAAAAGATACTCCGCAGTCCTAACGGCGCGGCAATACAGGGAAAAGGAGGGGATTAAAATGCCTCATGAGGGGGAGCAGCGTCATATTTATTATGACAGTGATTTGAAATTAGAAGCGTATAATTTAAGAGGGATTGTCCAGAAATTTCCCAACCATTTCCATGAATATTACGTAGTAGGGTTTGTGGAGGGCGGCAGCAGGCACCTCTGGTGCAGGGGCCGGGAGTATGATTTAACGGCGGGAGATCTGCTGCTTTTTAACCCGCGTGACAATCATTTCTGCGCTCCGGTCAATGGGGAACTGCTGGATTACAGGGGAATTAATATCGACAGAGACGTGATGGTGAGAGCGGTCGGTGAGATTACCGGCCGGGAGTTCGTTCCGCATTTCACGCAGAATGTTGTATTTCATAGTGAACTGGCCCAGTCGGTCGGGGAACTGTATGATGCGATTCTGTCGCATGCACCCGTAATGAAAAAAGAGGAGGCCTTCTTTTTCATGCTGCAGCAGGTACTGCAGGAATATGTGCAGCCCTTTGAAGAGGCGGATATAACGGAGCCGGATCAACAGATCAAAACGCTTTGCACCTATATGGAGGAACATTTCGACCAGAATATTACCCTCGATGAACTGCTGTCCATGACTAATTTCGGAAAATCCTATCTGCTGCGTTCCTTTACAAAACAGGTCGGGGTTTCTCCTTACCGCTATCTTCAGACAGTGAGGCTGGACCGGGCAAAGAAATTTCTGGAACAGGGTATTCTGCCGATTGATGCGGCGAACATGGCGGGGTTCTCGGATCAGAGCCACTTTACTAATTTTTTTAAGGAATTCATCGGCCTGACGCCGAAACAGTATCAGAAAATCTTTACCGGCACGCCGAAGGAAGCCGATAAGACGGAGGAGGGGGAACATGAAAAATAAATCTTTGGCCGGTCATATTGCCGCCTTTGTCACGATCCTGATCTGGGGGACGACATTTATATCCACAAAGGTGCTCCTTCAGTCCTTTTCACCGATCGAGATTCTCTTTATCCGCTTTGTCATCGGATATGTGGCGCTCTGGTGTGTCTGCCCCCGCAGGCTGACTCTGTCGGACCGGAAGCAGGAGGGATATTTTGCACTGGCGGGACTGATTGGTGTGACTCTTTACTACCTGTTTGAAAATATTGCGCTGACGTATACGCTGGCATCCAACGTGGGCGTCATTATCTCGATTGCCCCATTTTTCACCGTGATTTTCACCTGCCTGTTTCTGCATGAGGGGCGTCCCGGCCCGCGGTTTTTCTGCGGTTTTGTGATTGCCATGGCCGGAATCTTCCTGATTAGCTTTGACAGTAAGACGGAACTGCAGCTCAATCCGCTGGGGGACATCCTGGCCGTGGCGGCGGCGGTGCTATGGGCGGCCTATTCCACGCTGATGAAAAAAATTACGGGGTATGGCTATAATACCATCCTGACCACGAGGAGAATTTTCTTTTACGGAATCGGTCTGATGATACCAGTCCTGTTTCTCATGGATTTCCATGTGGAGCTTTGGCAGTTCTATGATATGAAAATGCTTTTGAATCTGATTTTCCTGGGACTCGGCGCGTCGGCCCTCTGCTTTGTCACGTGGAACTTTGCCGTGAAGATGCTGGGCTCGGTGAAGACCATAATCTATATTTATATGGTTCCCGTCATCACGGCCGTTACATCGGCCCTGATTCTCCATGAAAAGATGACGAAAGCCATAGTCGGCGGCATTGCCCTGACTCTGCTGGGCCTGTTTTTGTCGGAGGACAGAAGAGCAGGGAGAAAGCAAAAGGAAAACAGCCGGGGAGACCAGGATGCGGTGGAATGATTTTAGCTGCTGTTCACAGGTAGTATTCCGCGAGATGTTTTATTGTGAGCGGAGCGTGGCGGAAGTCACGTAAAAACCCGAGGGCTGCGGCGCGAAACAGCGTTTTTTACCGCATCTCTTCGTATACCCTCATATAAATATCGGAGAACACACTTCCCTTGTTCCAGATAAAAGTAAAGTCATGCTCCAGTTGGAAATCCCTCAGGTTCAGAGGACGGAGCATTCCGTCTTCGATTCCCTGAAGAGCCGCGGCCTGATAGAGAAAGGAGATTCCAAGATCCTCTTTCAGCAGCTCCAGGATGACATGAATATTGCCTATTTCGGTAATATGGGCGAAATCGGTGATGCGGATATTTTTCATATCCAGGTGTTTTTCCAGGATATCCCTGGTACCGGAACCGGTTTCCCTGAGTAACAGGTGCTCGTTCAGCAGATCCCGGAGACAGCCCGGCTCCTTTGTAAAGACATGGCGGGCAGAGCAGACGGGGATGAACGGTTCGGTGCGGTAAATAAGGGAATCATATTCGGCCGTGTCGTAGTTGCCCTCCACCAGGGCAAAGTGGATATCTCCCGCATGGAGCCGTTTTAACAGATCGTCCGTGTTGGAGATAATCATGCTCAGGCTGACCTCCGGATGGCGGGTCAGGTAGGTGGCCAGAGGAGCGGAAATGACGGCTTCCCCGATGGTCATTGTCGTGCCGAACCGCAGCGCCAGCCCGTGGGTGGAGAGCTGGGAAAACTGCTCAAGCATAAACTGTTCATCATTTTTGAGGGCTGCCGCTGTTCGGAGCAGTATTTCACCGGCAGGGGAGAGATGTATCTTCTTTCCCTCATACTGGAACAGCTTGACGTGATACAGACTTTCCAGATAGTGGATGTGCTGGGAGACTGCCGGCTGTGTAATGTGAAGCGCCTCGGCGGCCTTTGTATAATTCATATGTTCGCAAACGGACAGAAACGTATTAACCCTGAAGTCCAACATAATAGATTCCTCCTGTTACCAGCAGAGCCGTTCCGCACCTGGAATGTGTCCCTGCTGTTTTTTTGATGGATATTATCGAATAACGATAACGTATATTT
>CATWBR010000331.1 GCA_958349075.1 uncultured Clostridium sp. | reverse complement strand
AGCACCGGCGGGCTTCAATGTCCCCTTCGGAAAGTTTTTCTCCTCCTTCCCCGGGGCAGATGATCGACGGGACTGAAGACTCCGCGATGGTTGTCGACCGGCCCCTGGCCTGCGGCCCGCTGGTTGTCTCATGCTCAAGTAGGGAGGGACACTTGTCGCGGCCACCACTTGCATCTGAATTTGGTGCTTAAATTGGATCCGAGTGGATTGGGAATGGAGGAATATCGATGATTTCAGGATGCTTTTTATCGATTTATTATCGGATCATTTTATATTGCAGCTCTTTGCTTTCTCTCTTCTTCTGATTGGAGGAATGTTTATTTTTTTTGAAAACACGTAGTGGCTGTCTCCCCACCCCGGACATTGGCCGTACCGGCCGCGTCCTTCTTTCCCAGCCGACTCCCTATTTGTTCCATTCCCCGCCCATTAACCTATCCTCTAAGGGTTTGCCACCATACCACGGTCCGCAGGTAATTGTATTCTCAAGCCCTCTCAAAATTTGCCACCATATAGGAGGTTCTATCACCGAATAGAACAAAAATAAGTCTTTTCATCGTCAAAAATACCGCTTATAATTATCATCATACATATGCGGGCCGCAATTCTAATGTAAATTTTGAAAAAATCAGAAAGTGAGGACGGTTGTGTGAAAAAAGGAGAAAAGGATGGCGTAGGATTTAAAGAGTATTTGGTGTTTCTGCTTGGGTTACTGTTTTTCTCCGGGTTATTCCAGAAGGGGCCCGGGCCGTTAAAAATACTTGATCTTCAAACCTATCTGGGCCAGTTCGGAACCATAGTGGAAGGGGCTTCCCCCGGCATTCTCGGTTCGGGCGGTTATGGCCTGAAATATATGTTTCTTCAATCACTGACTATCGCACCCGGCATATTTTTTGCGGTTGCCGTGGTAAACGTAGTTGACTACTACGGTGGAATGAAAGCGGCGGGCAAACTGCTTTCTCCCATACTTGGCTTCCTTATGGGCGTTCCGGGAGAAAGCTCCCTTGCCATCATTGCCAATCTGGAAACGACGGACGGAAGCACCGCCATCGTAAAAGAACTGTACGAAAACAAAAAAATCACCTCCGACCAGCGGGATATCCTGTCCTCCTATTTGTTTACAGGAACTGCCATCATTGGTATGATGGTCAGCTATGGCATATGGTTTCTTCCCCAACTGAAATATGGGCAGGGAGCGGTATTCCTCGTGGTTATCGTGATGAAATTTGTTTCGGGAAATATGATGAGACTCTATTTAAAATTTGCCAATAAAAACAATGTATCCGGGGAGGTAAAATAATATGGACGGCAGCGCAGTAAAAGAAAAACAGACATTTATTGAAGTTTTTATGGGCGGCGCCCGAAAAGGCGTCCATATGTGGCTGAATTCCAATGTCCCGGGTATCGTATTATCGGTTTTGATTATGCGCATCGTAGAAGTTACGGGACTGATGACATTGTTAGGAAAGATCCTGGGTCCTGTCATGAGTATTTTCGCATTGCCCGGTGAAGCGGTCGTTCCCTATCTCACCTGCCTCATCTCAATGCCGGGCGGCTGTCTCAGCGCTGTTACCCTGCTCAATGACGGAATTCTTACCGCAGAGCATGTTACCATTCTATTGCCAATGCTCATGTTAACCGGCAATGCGGGGGCAATCGGAAGAATCCTGGGCGTAACCGGCGTAAAGGGCAAATCCTTTGGCGCATGCTATGTGATCATGATTCTATGCACCATTATCGCGGGTCTTATTATGAGGTTCATTGTTTAAAAAACAGGAGTCGGAGGGAGAAAAAATGGAAAGCTACAAAGAGATTATACTGAAATGGTTTGAAGAAAATGAAAGTAAAATGACGGACTTGAGCGACCGTATATGGGAATATGCAGAAACCCTGTTTCAGGAATTCCAGTCCGCCGCTTTATTAGAGGGCGTGTTTGAACAAAACGGATTCAAGGTTACAAAAGGTGTGGCGGGCATCGAAACCGCGTTTGTCAGCGAATGGTCCAACGGCCCCGGCCCGGTCATTGCGCTGATCGGCGAATACGACGCTTTGCCGGGTCTGGGCCATAAAATTTCCGATAAAAAGGAACCCACCGGAAAAGCCGGACACGGCTGCGCCCATAATCTGCTCGGCGTTGGCAGCTTATCCACCGCCCTTTGTCTGAAACAGGCGATGACCGAATTAAATGTAACCGGTACGGTAAAATATTTCGGCTGCCCTGCGGAGGAAGGCGGCGCGGCAAAAGTATTCATGGTCCGTGACCATGTTTTCGACGGGATTGACGCCATCATCCGCTGGCATCCCCAGAATATTTCTTATGTAAGCGTGTCGCCGTGCCTGACGCATTATTCGGTTAAATATATTTTCCACGGCAAAGCCGCACATGCCGCGGTCTCTCCGGATGCCGGCAGAAGCGCCCTTGACGCCGCAATTTTGATGGATGTGGCGGTAAACTACCTGAGGGAGCACGTCTCTCCGGATGCGCGCATTCACTCCGTTATCTCAAACGGGGGCACCGTTCCGAATATTGTCCCTGATTATGCCGAAATATGGTATGGCGTGCGCGGACAAAAGAAAGCGGATGCAGATGAAATCTTCGAGCGAATGAAAAAAATCGCATACGGTATGGCAATGGCAACCGAGACGACCGTGGATATCAAGGTACTCTCCGCCTCCTCCAGTACATTGCCCAATAAGGTTTTGTCAAAAGCGGCTCTTAAAAACATGCACGAAATCGGAGCGCCTGTCTTTACAGAGCAGGAAAAGATCTTCGCCAAAAAACTGAATGAGGGAATCAGCACCGCAGCCAAGGCAAAATCCATGGTAGTCCACGGAGTCACAGATCCGGAGCTGGCCGAACTTGATTTGCATGAGGGAATTTCAGACAACCTGCTTGAAAATGTGAAGGTTTCTCCTTATTCCACCGACTCGGGAGATGTCAGTTGGATGGCTCCCATGTGCCAGCTATTTATTGCCGCCCAAACCATCGGATCGCCAAACCATTCATGGCAGCAGGCGGTATGCGCCGGGATGAGCATTGGGCATAAGGGCATGATTTTTGCCGGAAAAGCAATGGCAATGACGGCAATGGATGTTCTGACCCACCCCGATATTTTAGCCGAAGCTAAGAGGGAATTCGACGAGACCATCCGCGTTTATCCGTATACCTGTCCCCTTCCCCAGGATGTCGTTCCCGGAGAAACGTAACTTGAGGGCGGTATAAATTCTTTTAAATACCATAACAGTTACCCATAACTAAAGAAATTCACCGAAGGACTCCCGTATGAAAATGACGGCGGGTCCTCCTGTGAATAACCGATGAGATAAGGAGCGCCCGTTTATGACACCGCATGATGAAGTTCTACAAGTCGCCAACAGCCTTCCCTCGTGGATCATTAATCTCTCCATGGTATTCCTGATATTTTTGCAGACTTTGGTATTCGCCAGAATCAGTCTGCGTTACCGGAGCCACTTCAATATTACGCAGGCGGAAATGAAAAAGGCCGTCAAGTCCGGAATAATTACAACGATTGGCCCCGCTTTGTCCGTATTTATTGTGGGCCTTGCCCTGATCACCCAAATCGGGGCTCCCCTGTCTCTCTCCCGCCTCAGCGTGGTGGGGAATGCCGTTTATGAGACAACCGCCGCCGAAGTTGCCGCTTCGACCCTGGGGACAAGCATCAATTCCGGTACATACAGCCTGTCCGCCTTTACCTGCTCTGTCTGGGTTATGAATATCGGCGGCGCGCTGATGATTCTTCCTCATCTGCTGTTCCTGAAACCATTCTCCCAGATTCGCCAGAAAGTAAATCAGCGGGGAAATCTGGGTAAGATAATCGGGATTTGTGCCTCTCTCGCCTCTTTTGGATACTTCGCTCTTGATTATTCTATCAAGGATATGCGGAATTTTGTGGCAGTCGGTTCGGCCGCCCTGTCCATGTGGCTGCTTACCTTTTTAGGAAACCGCTTTAAAAAGCCCTGGATTAAGGATTGGGCAATGGCGCTCGCCATCCTGATCGCCATTACCGCTGCAAGTATCATCTGATAAAACCACAAAAACAGGAGAGGAGTTGTTCATATGGACGAATATACAAGGGATTATTACAGAAAAGTACAGTTTTGGGGAATGCTTACACTGGCTCTTGGAATTGTGAGCTGTTTTTTATACGGTCTTTATCTGAGTTTTGTAAGAGGCTATCACCCCGGCTGGGATAAGATACTGACCAGCCTGTTGAGTATTGGGGCAATCATGGGACATAACTGGATTTGTGTGGCCGATACAATGACATATATCCTGCTTATGGGTCCGGCCGCATCCTATGTATCCGTCCTGTCGGGAAATGTAAAAAACATGAAGCTTCCCAGCGTGTTATCAACCCTGGCCTCACTGGGAATCGAACCCGGCACGCCCAAGGCCGATATACTCTCTACTATTTGTGTCATTGCCTCAACAGTAGTCAATACCCTGTGCCTGATCCTCCTTGCAACCATGGGCGGCACCCTGCTGAAGTTCCTGCCACCACGAATCTTCGGCATGATCCAGTATGTCGTGCCGGCAATGTTTGGCGCTATCTTTACCCAGTTTGCGCTGATGAACTATAAAGCCGCCGCAATTTCCCTGGTTGTCGCTGCCGTTATCATCAACATTGGCGGAATCCCTGTTTTTTTAAAAACACTTTCTACCATCATTATCACCATTGCACTGTACCTTACGCTGCAAAAGCTTAAAAGTCAGGGGGATACGGAAGAACAGCCCCCGGAATAGTGGTCCCGGATCAGATTTTAACCGTGGGATGCGGACTCAGCCCCATCCTGCTCAGTATCTCAATATGCCTTTCCGTCAGTTTGGAATGGAAATGCCGGGTCGCGGCCCCATTTGAAATCTTCGCAGATACGATGTCGTCCAGTTCATGAAACACATCCTCTGTGCTGAGTCCAAGCGCCGCGGCACGTTTTTCTATCGTGTCCGAAAATATAAAACTCAAAAAGTAGATATTTAATATCATGTGGCATAAGAGATCGTTGCTCATTTGCGCATACAGGTAGTCCAAATCGGTAGGCAAAAAAATCGTGTAAAAATAATTTTGTATTTTTTCCTTGTGAAAGTATAAATCCAGAGTTTTCTGTGCATCGGCATCGAGATTGGTTACCAGCACGTCCCGGGGCTCCCTGACGGATTGTAAGAGCTCCTCCACATACCCTCCGGTCGGGCGGATTACAATAATATTCTTTCCTTCAAAGAGCTGCGACTTGTATCCCATATCCCCGTATACGGTGAAATACCCGCC
>CATWBR010000330.1 GCA_958349075.1 uncultured Clostridium sp. | reverse complement strand
GCGTAACAGTTCAGATAGGTCTGCGCATTTACTGCGCTGACCGTACAAAAAGGTAACAGCAGAGTTAGGGGGAGCAGATGACGGACCAGTACGATGTAATCATAATCGGAGCAGGCCCCGGAGGCTATACGGCTGCGGCAAAAGCAGCCGGTTTTGGCATGAATGTGGCATTGATAGAACAGGGAGAGCTGGGCGGAGTCTGTGTCAACACAGGCTGTGTCCCGGCCAAGGCCATGCTGCAGGCATCCGCTGTCTACGGAGATTTGAAGCACGCATCAAGATTTGGAATCAGCGTGAATTCGGTCGGCTTTGATTTAAAGAGAATGCAGGTGTACAAAGATGAATCGGTGGAAGAGTACAGGAGCATGATACGTTCGCTTCTCAACAGGAAGAATGTTACGCTGATTCAGGGAACTGCAAAATTACATAAGGGCAATATTGTGGAAGTGGAGGGAACGGACGGTTCCTTTTCCTGTGTAGGGAAGAATGTAATTCTGGCTACGGGAGCGGAGCCGGCAATCCCGGATATCCCGGGCGTCGATTTGCCTCAGGTGCTGACAAGCCGCGATATCCTCCGGGCGGACGAATGGCATTTCGACCGTCTGGTCATCATCGGAGGCGGCGTGATCGGCATTGAGATTGCAACGATATTTTCGGCGCTTGGTTCCAGGGTGACCCTGCTTGAAAAGAGCAGCAAGCTTCTCGAGACCATGGACCCGATGATTTCCGATCAGTTGGAGGAATCCCTGCGCTCGAAGGGAATCGACGTAATATGCAATGCTTCCGTGATGGAGATACGCAGCCACGGGGATGACAGCGTGGCGGTCAGCTACCGTGAGGAGGGCTCGTGGCAGGAAATTGCGGCGGACCGCATTCTCCTGGCGGTCGGCAGAAGGCCCGATATGAAGAAGGTCCTGGCGGAGGACTGCCAGGTGGAATTAAAAGACGGAAAACCGGTGGTTAAGGGGACCTACAGGACGACGCAGGAGAATGTGTATGCCATCGGCGACACGGTTGCGAAGATGCGTCTCGCCCATGTGGCGGCGGCCCAGGCCACCTATGTGATCGAGCATCTGACCGGGAAGGGCCACAGGATGCAGCTTACCGTCGTGCCCAACGGAATGTTTGTGGTGCTGCCGGTAGTCCCCACCTGTATTTATACGGATCCGGAGATTGCGGCGGTAGGATTTACCGAGGAAGATGCAAGACAGTATAATATGAAGGTAAAATGCGGCCAGGCCTTTATGGGAGTCAACGGAAAGGCGATTCTGGCGAGGAAGAAGGCCGGATTTATCCGCCTTATCTTTGAGGCATATACGGATACCCTGGTGGGAGCGCAGATTATGTGCCCGAGAGCGACCGACATGATCGGGGAGATGGCCACGGCCATTGCCAACGGACTGACAGCTTACCAGCTTTCCACGGCGATGAGGGCGCACCCTACTTACAGCGAGACCATATCGCTCGCCATTGAGGATGCCCTGAAAAGCTACGGATGATCAGGGATGGAAACGGTATCAGACAGCCGTTAAGACCGGCTGATATAAATGTATGAAAATATGCAGGAGGAACGAAAATGGAAAATGCAGTCAGCACAAGAATTGCAGCACTCAGAGAGCGAATGGCAGAACGGGGAATGGATGCCTATCTGATCCCGACCGGGGATTTTCACGGTTCTGAGTACGTGGATGGGTATTTTAAGGCGCGTGAATTTATGACCGGTTTTACCGGTTCGGCGGGAACTGCTGTAATTACAATGAATGAAGCCGGAGTCTGGACGGACGGACGGTATTTTGTGCAGGCAGGCAGGGAACTGGCTGGAGGGGAAGTTAAACTGTTTAAAATGGGTGAGGAGGGTGTTCCCACCGTCACAGAATATCTGGAACAGACCATGCAGCCGGGCGGCGTCCTGGGTTTTGACGGCCGTGTGGTAAATGATCTGATGGGGGAGGAGCTGCAGGACAGCCTCTCATCCAAGGACATCTGTATTGCTTTCTATGAGGATCTGGTGGGGGAGATTTGGGAAGACCGTCCACAGCTCCCGAAAGAGCCGGTATGGATTCTGGAAGATAAATATGCAGGAAAGCCGGCTTCAGTGAAGATTGCCGAGCTGCGCAGCGTCATGGAGGAACATCATGCGAGCGCCCATATCCTGACCAGTCTTGACGATATTATCTGGCTGCTGAATATCCGCGGCAACGATGTGCCGTGCACTCCGGTTGTGCTTTCTTATCTGATTGTTACAAGGACGGAGATCTTCCTGTTTATCAACCAGGAGACGGTGAGTGAAGAGGTAAGGACCTACCTGGGCGGCCTGGGAGTAAAGATTTACGACTACAATGAGATTTACCAGTTCGTTCCGACCTTTAAAAATGAGACGGTGATGCTGGAAAAGGCTCATGTCAATTATGCGGTATGCCAGAGCCTCGACAGTACGGTCACTGTCATCGATATGATGAATCCGACCGCTTCGGCAAAGGCGGTAAAGAATCCGGTTGAGATTGAGAACATGAAGAAAGTCCATATCAAGGACGGCGTCGCCATGGTCAAATTCATGTACTGGCTTAAGAACAACATCGGAAAGATCGAGATGGATGAGATTACGGCTGCCGCCCATCTGGATCAGTTAAGAAGTGAGCAGGAAGGAAATCTGGGACTCAGCTTCGGCACGATCTCCGCTTATTCCGACAATGCGGCCATGTGCCATTACGCCGTATCCGAGGAGAGCAATAAGAAGCTGATGCCGAGGGGGCTGTATCTGGTAGATTCCGGCGGCCAGTACTACGAGGGCACTACGGATATTACAAGAACCTTTGCACTGGGAGAGGTGACCGCGGAGGAGAAAGAATATTTCACCATCGTGGCCTCCTGTATGCTCCGGCTGTTAAATATTAAATTCCCGTACGGCTGTCACGGATATAATTTTGACTTTGCCGCCAGGGAACTCCTGTGGAGACGCGGGCTGGACTTCAATCACGGAACAGGCCATGGCGTCAGCTTCCTCGGAAGCGTCCATGAGCGTCCTAACGGAGTGCGGTGGCGCGTTGTGCCGGAACGTCAGGATAACGCCGTATTTGAGGCGGGTATGGTCACTTCCGACGAGCCGGGCCTGTATTTCGAAGGGAAATTCGGAATCAGGACGGAGAATATGATGCTGTGCGTGAAAGCGGAGAAGAACGAGTTTGCCCAGTTTATGAAATTTGAGAACCTGACATGGGTTCCGATCGACCTGGATGCAATTGACATAAAGTATATGGAACCGCGTGACCGCGAACTTCTGAATGAGTACCACAAAGAAGTTTATGCAAGAATTTCCCCGTATCTGAATCCTGAAGAAGCGGCATGGCTCAAGACGGCAACAAGAGAAATCTGAGAGACTGTCCCCAGCGCAGACGCTTTCCGGCAGCAGTGTGAACAATAACAAATCTGAACAGCACAGGAATAACATCCGCATTGTTTCTATATGATATAGTAACCAACTGTAATGAGAGGTTACAAAATAATGCAGAGATTTGGACGTGGTTATGGAAATCTGCGCGCCTGTGAAGCAATGGGAACAGAGCAGGGCTATCTGCAGGTAAATGTAGTAAACAGTGAGAATAATTTCCCTGTACAGGGGGCAGACGTTACGATTCGATATCAGGATGCGGAGAGACCGGAGGAGGTAGTCCAGACGAATAACTCCGGACAGACAGACTCCATCTCCGTGACGGCGCCCCCTGTTGAACTGAGCTTGAATAAGGATAACCTGCTCAGGCCCTATTCCGAATATACGGTGTCTGTAACGGCTCCGGGATTCGAACCGATTACGGTTAATGGGACCGAGGTGCTGGCAGGGGTAACGGCGATTCAGCCAATCAGGCTGATTCCTCTGGCCGATGAGCAGGGGACGCGGGAGGAGATAGATATCCCGGATCATACGCTCTACGGAACCTATCCTCCAAAGATCGCCGAGGAGGAGATAAAACCGACGAATGAGACGGGCGAGATCGTTTTAAGCCGTGTGGTGGTGCCACAGACGATAGTCGTGCATGACGGAGTTCCGTCGAACGCTTCGGCAAAGAACTATTATGTTCCCTACAGGGATTATATCAAAAATGTGGCGTCCAGTGAGATTTATGCAACCTGGCCCCAGGCGACAATTGTGGCCAATGTCCTTGCGATTATGTCCTTTACGCTGAACCGCGTCTATACGGAGTGGTACAGGAACCAGGGTTATGATTTTACAATCACATCATCCACTGCATTTGATCACAAGTGGATTTACGGCAGGGATACTTTTGACACCATCAATGTGGTGGTGGACGACATATTTGACAGCTACCTTTCCAGGCCGGGTGTGAAACAGCCTATCCTGACCCAGTACTGCGACGGAAGGCAGGTAACCTGCCCGAACTGGATGACCCAGTGGGGATCCTGTGATCTGGGAGAACAGGGGTACAGCCCGATTGAAATACTCAGGCATTTTTACGGAAGCAACATGTACATCAACACCGCCGAGATGATATCGGGGATTCCGGCGTCGTTCCCGGGAACCAGCCTGACCATCGGTTCCAGCGGTGATAAGGTGAGGCAGATGCAGGAGCAGCTCGACACGATTGCCTCTGTTTATACATCCATTCCGCGTGTGGCGGTGGACGGAATCTACGGACCTTCTACGGCGGAATCTGTGAGGGTGTTCCAGTCTATATTCGGCCTGCCTCAGACAGGAGTGGTGGATTTTGCAACCTGGTATAAGATTTCACATATTTATGTCGGCATTACAAGGATTGCCGAGCTTTCGTAAACCGGAAGCCCGCATTGGTTTTTATAAATATAACGAAAGATAAGAAGGAGAAGTGCTATGAACAGCCTGTCTGCCAGGGAGCAGAAAAAGAAAGAGATTAAAAAAAGCGGTGCGGGCTCCATCACGGAGGGCGTAATCTGGAAACAGCTTCTGCTGTTTTTCTTTCCGATTCTGTTTGGAACTTTTTTTCAGCAGCTCTATAACACGGTAGATGCTATTATTGTAGGACGGTTTGTGGGGAAGGAGGCCCTGGCAGCAGTAGGCGGCAGCACGGGCATGCTTATCAACCTGCTGGTCGGCTTTTTCGTCGGCCTTTCTTCCGGAGCAACCGTCATTATATCCCAGTTTTATGGTGCGCAGAATGAGAAGAGGGTCAGCGAGGCGGTACATACCGCCATGGCCTTTTCTCTTGTCTGCGGGTTAGGAATGACCGTAATCGGTCTGCTTTTTGGACGGACAGCCCTGGAGGCAATGGGAACTCCGGAAGAGATTATGGATTATTCTCTTTCTTATTT
>CATWBR010000329.1 GCA_958349075.1 uncultured Clostridium sp. | reverse complement strand
ATTGCTGCAATCTGCTCAAATCCTTCTTTTTTCGCAGCGCTTGCGAAATATGTGTATTTATTTCTTGCCTGTGATTCTCCTGCAAATGCTGTCATCAGGTTCTGTTCTGTTCTGCTTCCTTTTAATTCCATTCTTTTATTCCTCCTACGTTCTATTATAATTCTAGGAATTATTCCTGTTTTTATATTACACTTTTTTCCATCTTTTGTCAAGCATCTGAAAAAAATTTTATGTGCTTTCCGGCAGGGGTTTGAACGGTAATGGCAGAAACATTTACGCGGCCGCCCATGCGCAAAATTGGACGGCCGCCGTGTTCACTGCTCTAATTTATTCCCTAAAATTTCATTCACTTTACCGGGGTTCGCTTTTCCATGCATCTGTTTCATAACCTGGCCTACCAGGAAGCTGATCACCTTGGTTTTTCCGCTTCGGTATTCCTCCACCGTCCGGGGGTTTGACAAAAGGACTTCTTCCACCGTCCGTTCCAGGGCCTCATCATCGTTTACCATCAAAAGGCCCTTCTCTTTTACATATGATTCAGGCTCTATGTCCTCCGAAAAAATCTTCTCAAAGACCTCTTTTGCAATTGTGGTATTAATGCTCCCCGACTCCGTTAGCTGGATGAGCTTTGAAAGATGCCCGGGAGAGAAAGACAGCTTATCTGCCTCGACTGCTTTTTCCTTCATCAGGCGGCCGGTTTCGCCGATTAGCCAGTTGGCCGCTTTTTTCGGCAGGCCGCAGAGAGCCGTCGTTTTCTCAAATATCTCCGCCATGTTCCTCGATTCCGTGATAAGCTGGCTGTCATATTCCGACAAGCCGTATTCCTCCTGGTAACGTTTCATCTTTTCGGGCTGAAGTTCCGGGAGTGCACTTCTGATATCCGCAAGCCATTCTTCACTTATTACGACAGGCGGCAGATCCGGATCCGGAAAATACCGGTAGTCCTTTGCGTCCTCCTTGGAACGCATCGCATAGGAGTACTCCTTATTGTCATCCCATCTCCGCGTCTCCTGGGAAATACTCTTCCCCTCCTCCAGAAGTTCAATCTGGCGGTTTTTCTCTCCCTCGATCGCGCGGGCAATCGCTTTAAAGGAGTTTAAGTTCTTCATTTCCGTTCTCGTGCCGAGCGTTTCGCTTCCCGCTTCCCGTACCGACAGGTTGACGTCGGCCCTCATGGAACCTTCCTGGAGCTTGCAGTCGGAAGCGCCCAGATACTGGATTAAAAGGCGTAGCCGCTCCAGGTATGCAATAACCTCCCCGGCGCTTCTCATATCCGGCTCGGAGACGATTTCAATCAGAGGAACCCCGCTTCTGTTATAATCTACCAGTGAACAGTCCTCCCACTCATCATGAATCAGTTTTCCTGCATCCTCCTCCATGTGAATTTCATGGATTCTGATGCGTTTTTCTCCCAGGGGCGTGTCGATCGTGAGGCCGCCGTCGTGGCAGATTGGCAGATAGAGCTGGGAAATCTGGTAGTTCTGGGGATTATCGGGATAAAAATAATTCTTCCGGTCAAATTTACAGAAACGGTTTATCTCACAGCCGGCGGCAAGGCCCACGGACAAGGCCAGTTCCACAACTTTCTTATTCAAAACCGGCAGGGAACCCGGCATTCCGGTGCAGACCGGACAGGTATGGGTACCCGGTGCCGCGCCGAATGCGGTGGAGCAGCCGCAGAAAATTTTTGTCTTAGTGGCAAGCTCTACATGGACTTCCAGTCCAATGACGGTTTCATACTGTTTTTTCATCTATTTCCCCTCTTTCCCTGATTTTCTGCCGTAAAACGGAAGGTTCCATCCGCCTCTCGCCTGCTCGTATGCATACGATGCGCGGAAGAGCTTTTTCTCCTCGAAGCAGCCGGCAATCATCTGAAGGCCGATGGGAAGGCCTTTCTCATCAACCCCGCAGGGAACGCTGACAGCCGGCAGGCCGGCCAGGTTAACCGAAACGGTGTAAATATCCCCCAGATACATTTTCAACGGATCGCTCAGGCTCTCCCCAATGGCCGGCGCCGTGGAGGGCGCTGCCGGTCCGAGGATGACATCGTATTTTTCAAACGCCCTGTCGAATGCCTGTTTAATTAATGCCTTTGTCCGAAGCGCTTTCAGGTAGTATGCATCATAGTAACCGGAGCTTAGGACAAAAGAGCCGAGCATAATGCGGCGCTTCACCTCAGGACCAAAACCCTCGGAACGGCTCTTCTTATACATTTCATGAAGCTCTTCATACTCTTTCGTCCTGTAACCGTATTTTACACCGTCAAACCGGGAGAGGTTTGAACTGGCCTCGGCAGACGCAATGACATAGTACGCCGGTATGGCATATTCCACCATGCCAAGGTTGAAACGTTCCACCTCGGCGCCCTGGGCTTTTAACACTTCTGCAGCGGAGAGAACCGCCTTCTTAACACTTTCATCCAGCCCTTCGCCCAGATAGTCCGACGGGATTCCTATCCTCATTCCCTTCACTTCACCGGTCAGCGCCTGCAGGAAATTGCAGTCTTCCCTCGGGACGGAGGTGCTGTCCTTTGTGTCATGGGATGCCAGAACTTCCAGAATCGCCGCACAGTCGGCGGTATCCTTCGCAACCGGGCCTATCTGATCCAGGGATGAACCGTAGGCTATCAGGCCGTAACGTGAAACAGTTCCGTAGGTCGGTTTGATTCCGGTAACTCCACAGAAGGAGCTCGGCTGCCTGATGGAACCGCCCGTATCGGAGCCCAGCGCATAAAATGTCTCGCCCGCGGCGACCGCCGCACAGGAACCGCCCGATGAACCGCCCGGCACACGGTCTTCATTCCACGGATTTACGGTCGGCCCGAACCATGAAGTCTCCGTTGTGCTTCCCATGGCAAATTCATCCATATTGGTCTTTCCTATGATCACGGCTCCGGCCCTTTCCAGGTTCCGGACCGCCTCTGCCGAATAGGAAGGCACAAAATTAGAAAGCATTCTGGAACCGCAGGTGGTTTTCATCCCTCCGGTACAGATATTGTCCTTCACCGCAACCGGAACGCCGGCCAGCGGTCCCGTGAGTTCTCGTCTGTCTATGCGGGACTGTATGGCCTTTGCATCCTCAATCGCTTTCTCCTCACTCAGGGATATAAAGGCGTGAATCGTATCCTCACATTCATGAATCCGGGCAAATGAAGCGGTTACCGCCTCCTCCACCGATATTTCTCTCTCTTTTATCTTTTTTCCCAGCTCAAGAGCCGTCAATTTAATAAGTTCCATTATTACCTCCTGGTCTGCGCCCGGAACAGCGTCTTCTCCGAGCCGCTATTCCACTGTCCTCGGTACTTTGTACTGATTCTCTTTCTGTGAGGGCGCATTGGCGATCATCTCCCGCGCCATGTCCGTGTTTGTCACCTCATCTTCGCGAAACACATTCCGGATATCAAATATATGGGACATCGGAGCTGTCTTGGAGGTGTCAAGCCCGTTCAGCATATCAATATATTCTAGCATCCTGCCCATGTCTTCGCCGGCCTTTTTCTTCTCTTCTCCGGAGAGTTCAAGCTGCGCAAGGATTCCTACATACTCTATCATTTCATCATCGATTTTTACTGCCATGTTTTCCCTTCTTTCTATGGTACAAGACGGCTCATGTCTCTTGGAAAAAGTGAAACCTCCCTCACGTTTTCCTCCTCCAGAAGCTGCATCGTCATCCGTTCCAGACCGATTCCCAGGCCGCCGTGGGGAGGCATGCCGTATTTGAAGGTGTCCAGATAGCCATCCATTCCCTCCACATCCATGCCCCTCTTCTCTATTTTTGCCATCAGTTCTCTGTAATCGTGGATACGCTGGCCTCCCGTCGTCACCTCCAGCCCCCGGAATAAGAGGTCGAAACTCTTTGTGAACCTGATGTCTTCGGGATCGTCCATTGCGTAGAAGGGACGCTTTTTAGAAGGATACTGTGTTACAAAAACAAAGTCGGCATTGTATTCATCCTTAAAATAGCGTCCGATCAGGTGTTCCTCCTCCGGTTCCAGGTCATATGGGTTTCTGATTTGCACTCCGTATTTTTCAGATGCCAGTTCCTTCGCCTGCGTAAAGGTTACGCATGGGATTTTATCCGTCTTCGGAAGCTTGACACTCAGGATTTCCAGCTCCTGGCTGTACTGCGTTCTTAACAGTTCCACCATGTACTGTAAAAACCCCGTCTCCATTGCCATAATGTCCGTAACATCGTCGATATACCCCATTTCAAAATCGAGCCCCGTATATTCGTTCAAATGGCGTTTTGTATTATGCTTTTCCGCCCGGAACACGGGACCTATTTCCATGACGCGGTCAAATACCCCGACCATCATCTGTTTGTAAAACTGGGGGCTCTGTGCCAGCACGGCCGGGCGGTGGAAGTAATCGAGTTTAAAGACGTTGGCTCCTCCCTCCGCTCCCCTGGCTCCGATTTTCGGGGAATGGATTTCCGTGAATCCCTGTCCCTGGAGAAATTCCCGGAACGCCCTGGCAATGCCCTCCTCTATCTTAAATCTGGCCCGCTCCCTTATATTCCTGAGCGTCAGAGGCCGCATATCCAGCCTGGCCTCCAGGGAGGCTCCCATTTTCCATTTGGAAACCGCAATTGGCATTGGCTCCGCCGGTTTTGAGAGGATTTTAATGCTCTTTAACCGGAGTTCAATCCCGTGCGGCGCCCTCTCCTCCGTTTTCACAATCCCGGCCGCTTCCACAAAGGTTTCTTCCCTTATCTCGGAAAAGTCGGCCTCTGTGACCCCTTTCTCGAAAACCGCCTGCAGAACGCCGTCTCTTTTTCTCAGAATGATAAAGGCAATATCTCCCATATTCCTGATATTCATAACCGCGCCGTTTACTTTTACCTCCTGTCCCGCCTTCCCATCAGTTAAAAGACTCTCAAGCTCCAGAACTTCTTTTTCTTTCATTCCTGTTAAAAAATCCATCTTTTCCCTCTCTTTCTTCATTGTGCACTGATATTCCGGGATTTCCATGTAACACAAAAAGTCCCGGAACATCTTTCGACATTCCGGGACGGGATATTCCCGCGGTACCACCCGCATTTGAAAAGTAAAGCAGCGCTTAATCTTCTCACTCTCTTGTATGCTTAACGCGCATTCACGTGGCGTCCTACTGAACGTTCGGACGTCCGGCTCCGGAGTGTTCCCTATTGTCTTACGCCCTCCTGACGCGGCTCTCAGCCGGTGACCACGTCTTTCTGTCGGATTCTTTAAGACAGAGTCTCCTTCACTGCCTTTTTTATGGTCCTCACTATAAACTATTTTTTTTGAAATGTAAAGGGTTTTTTGCGAATTTTCTTTAAAATCCTTAAAATTAAGG
>CATWBR010000328.1 GCA_958349075.1 uncultured Clostridium sp. | reverse complement strand
ATCATAACTTTATCCTCCTGCCTATTCCTGTACAATGCTTAAATCCAGTTCCCCGGCCCTGTGGCAGGCGACCTGATGGCCCGGTGAAAACTCGGTAAGCTCCGGCTCCTCACAGCGGCATACATCCTTGACAAACGGACATCTGTCCTGGAAAATACAGCCCTTTGGAGGGTTCATGAGGTTCGGAAGATCCCCCTGCAGAATCAGGCGTTTCGTCTTCACGTCGGGATCCGGAATCGGTACTGCCGAGAGAAGGGCGCAGCTGTACGGATGAAGACAGTGTTCAAACAGCTCATCCTTATCTGCAACCTCGACCAGCTTGCCAAAATACATAACCCCAATCTTGTCGGAAACAAATTTTACCACTGCCAGGTTGTGGGAAATAAATACATAGGTCAGGCCGTTTTTCTCCTTTAAGTCCAAAAGGAGGTTCAGTATCTGCGCCTGGATTGAAACGTCCAGCGCCGATACGACTTCATCGCAGAGCAGAAGTTTTGGCGACAGGGCAAGGCTTCTGGCAATACAGAGCCTCTGTCTCTGTCCTCCCGACAACTGGTGGGGATAACGGACCATCAATTTCTCGGGAAGTCCCACTTCCTGAAACAGCTCTTTTACCCGTTCATTTATTTGCTCCCTGCTGTAGCCGAAATTCTCCATCGGCTCGGCAACAATCTGTTTTAAATTGAATCGCGGATTCAGGGAATCATAAGGGTCCTGGAAAACAATCTGCATATCCTTGCGGATCGCATCCAACTGCCGTTTCGGCATGTTTGTGATATCCCGGCCGTCGAAAACGACCTTTCCCCCCGATGCTTCCATCAGTTTCATAACCAGCTTTGCCAGCGTGCTCTTTCCGCAGCCGGATTCTCCAACAAGTCCAAAGGTTTCTCCGCGTTTTACAGAAAAGGACACCTGATTGACAGCTTTGAATACTGTTTTATCAAATAATTTTCCACTGCTTGCTTTATAATATTTGCATATATTTTCTACCTGCAGGATATCGTCGTTATCCTGCACACATTCCTGCATTACACTCATTGTCCCAACTGCCTTTCTTCACTATTTATCCGACTGGACACGGATTCTCGGATCGATGATGCTGTACATGACATCCGTCAACAGGTTTACGACGATCAGCAGGATGGCAATAAATACGGCCGTTCCCTGTACGACGGGATAATCCCTCTTAGTTACCGCATCCATCAGAAGCTTTCCGATACCAGGCCTGTTGAAAACAGTTTCAATGACGATTGAACCGCCGAAACTGGACGCCAGATTATAGCCGATGATCGTGGCGATGGGGATTGCCGCGTTTCTCAGAGCGTGTTTGAATAAAACGGCTTTTTCGCTGAGTCCCTTGGCTCTGGCGGTCCTGATAAAGTCCTCTCCCATTACCTCCAGCATACTGGAACGCGTCGTACGTATGGTCAGGGCGCTTCCGCCGAGCACCATGGTAAGTACGGGAGCCACGATAGTCTGGAAATAGTTGGCGCTTTCACTCTGGATACCGATAACCGGTATTAGCTTCAGCTTTACGGCCAGTACCACCAGGACCAGAATCGCCACATAGAACGAGGGCAGTGACATTCCTATCGTGCTCATGCCGCTGATGACGTAGTCGGGCCATTTGCCCCTGTGTACGCTGGCGACTACTCCCCAGATAATTCCCAGAATCGAGTTCAGCACCATTCCCCAGAGCACCAGCTCCAGTGTACGCGGAAAACGTTCCTGCAAAAGCACCGTCACTTTTTTGTGGGATGACAGGGATTCACCCAGGTCACCTGTGAAGAATTTCTTTACGGCAATTCCCATCTGTGTAAGCATCGGTTCATTCAGGCCGTTCTGCTCCCGGAAGAGTGTGATCTCTTCCGGGGTTGCAGTCTTTCCAAGCATGACGGAGGCCGGATCTCCGGGAACCATCCTGATTATCAGAAATACCGCCAGGAACACGCCTAAAATGGTAGGAATCGCCATCAAAACACGCATACCAAAATATTTTTTCATAGACTACTCCTTAACATAGTAACTGCACTGCCGCTATTCCTCGATGTATGCCTCCCGGCATGTCAGCATCAGACCCGTTGTAATCTTTAAATCTTTTACTTTCGGATTTACAACCTGATGGATGGAATAGGTGGTCATTGAGTAAAGGCAGCCTGAATCCATGATATTCTTCTGTGCCTCATTGTAAAGTTCCGCTTTCTTTGTCAAATCGTTCTCTTCAACTGCCGCGGCAACAAGCCTGTCGTATTCCGGGTCGTTGTATGCAATATAGTTGATGGTGCTTTCGCTTGTAAACTGTTTTAATACGTTGTCAGGAATAACAGGGCAGGAATCCCAGAATAAGTAAATCGGGATTTCTCCGGCTTTTGCTTTATCCAGCCATACGCCGAAGTCTACCGTCTGAAGGTTTACTTTCAGGCCAATCTGTGTCAGGAACTGCTGCACCAGTGTAGCCGGGCCTGAACTCAGGGTATCGTTCGGGGAGTACATGTCAATCTCAAATCCGTTCGGGTATCCGGCTTCTGCAAGAAGCTCTTTGGCTTTCTCAGGATTGTATTCCGGATTCCAGTAATCTTCCAGCGCATAGCGGCAGAATGTCGGAAGGAAGCCCTTGGATACTTCTTCTGTTCCCTTGAAATATTCGTTGCAGACCATGTCCCGGTCGATGCTGAGTGCAATGGCTTCACGCACCTTCGGGTCGTTTAACGGTTCAAAATTGGCATTGATTCCGATGAAGGACTGTGCGGAGTCCCTTGCATTGAGAAGTACGTATGTATCCGGGTCCGCCATGTATTCTTCAACCTTTTCCAGATTATTTACATCGTATGTATCGATCTCGCCGGCTTCCATTGCATTGGCAAGCGTTACATCATCGGGGATTACATAGTATTCCACGCGGTCCAGTTTGGCTTTCTGTCCCCAGTATGCATCGAATTTAACCGTGCTGTATTTCTCTCCCGGCACGCCGCCGTCTTCCAGCATGAATGGGCCGGTTCCAACGGGGCGCTTCTGGAATTCTTCCAGCCCCATCTCTTCCACTGCCTTCTGGCTTGTGATGGTAAGATAAGATCTGGCAATTTTATCAGGGAAGAATACATCGCCTTCTTTTAAGGTAAATACTACGGTGTAATCATCCGGGGCTTCCACTTTCTCTATGTTTGTGAGGCCGAGGTTCGTCGCATTTGTCGCCGTGTTGTTGATAGCCGGGTCAGCAAGGCGGCCGACTGAAAATACCACATCGGAAGCCTTCATCTCGCCGTAATCGTAGTGGAACTGCACACCCTGGCGCAGTTTAAATGTATAGACCTTTAAATCATCGGAATTTTCCCATGATTCTGCCAAAAACGGAGCCGGTTCCTGATTCTCGTCATACTGAAGAAGTGACTCGAATACATCCGGGCCGAACTGGAAGGAGATGCCTGAGAAGGTTGCCGGATCAAAATTGCCGCTGCCGGAATCCCAGGTTCTGCCTACACGAAGTACGGAGCCGCCTGAACTGCTCCCGCCATTTTCTGTTTTTGCTGATGAGGATTGTGCCGCATCTCCGGACGTACTGCCGGAACATGCGCTTAAAGAAGCTGCTGCCGTAACTGCGGCCATAAGCAGCGCAAGATATTTCCTGTTAGATTTTTTCAAACTCTTGATTCCCTTCATTTGCCTCTCTCCTTTTCCACTTAAATCGTTAGCAGGAACGGAAGCAATGACTGAAATACTGATATCCTTACTGTAAAGCCCTAGAATTGCTTTCACAAAGCAATGAAAAACACGCCCGGCGGACTTTTCATTGCCAATCAACGATATAAGGCACATTGAATGAACCTTATATCATCGTCAATTAAAGGTAAGCAAAACTTTCCGAAATTCCACACACATTCGATATTTCAGTTTGCTTCACTACCAATCCTGACCTGAGCTTTAATTACATGGTTTTTAGTCTGTTATTTAAACTCAGCATCAGTAACTTGACCAAAGTGTACTATTTTTTTTGTAAATTGTCAATATATATTTGCATTTTCTTTGCAAGTTTATTTTCCGTCTTTGGTCTCTGTCGTTGATTTCTGTAAAATGAATGTTTTTCCAAGGGTCAGTATCTCGTCCTCGCCTAACTTCAGAGAAGCCAGAAAAGCGACAAGTTCATCCGCCTGTTTCTCCAGATCTCCGACACCCTTCTCCCTGCTTTCCACATAAGTTCCGCTTCCCCGCACCTGCCTGATAAGACCTGCTTTCTGAAGTTCGGAAAACGCTGCCTTTAAGGTTCCCCGTGCCACCCCATAGAGATTACAGAGCTCTCTTTCCCCGGGAAGCTTCTGGCCTTCCAGCCACTGCCCGGACTCGATTCTTCTCCTGACATCATCCACAATCTTTCCATAGACCGGTGTTTCTTTTCTTTCCGTCATCTCTTTCTCCGCTCCATAAATCCTTTGATTTGTTCCAATGATTCCTTTGTTACCCCATAATTAAACACAATATAGCGGCTTCCCATCGTCTTCATCTGGCTTATGATCTCTTCTTCCTGCACGGACACAAGCCATTTGATGTCGTCGGAACGGATGGCCTTTTTCTTATCCGCCCACTCTTCCTTCTGGCAGAGGTAAAAGGTATTGTGCCTTCCTAAAAGGGCAAGGGTATGGCTGATGTGCATCAGAAAATCCTGGCTGTCATAGACGATGCCGAGCAGGCAGTCGTCATCAAGCTCCCTAATCTCATCCTCCTCCGTGTCGGGTACGGCCAGCCTCACCTGCAAAAGCTGTTTCCCGGCCAGTTCCGCCACGGGCAGCACCTCTTCGAAGTGGGTTTTCGTAGTAATCCAGAGCTCCTCCTTCGGAATCACCTCTCCGGCCCTCACGCCGCCGACCTCATAGTAAGTTATGTTAAACTTCCATACCTTCAGCAGATCTCTTATAATGTCGCCGGCGATCTCCGGTGTGCAGTCGATCATGGCCGCCTCCTCCGGGATATCGGCCACAAAAAAGCGGCTGCAGGCTTCACTGAGCAGCCGGTAAGTTTCCTCAGGTCCAAGTCCCTCCTTCGCACATTTGTCTCCAAACAGAACCATGTGCCTGAGACCGGGCTGCCAGCCCTGCACATAAGTGCCGCTGCCATGAACTCTCCGTATGTATCCTTCCTCCTCCAGCTTATCAAATGTTTTCCTGACCGTGCCTTTGGCCAGTCCCGTCTCGCTGCAGAATTCAGCCTCCGACGGCAGCCTGTCCCCCTGGCCGTACTCTCCGGCCTTTATTGCTTCGATAATTTGTTCGGACATCTGCATATAAGCAGGCTTGCTGTCCTTCATATCAATTTTTATCCTCATAAATAAATC
>CATWBR010000327.1 GCA_958349075.1 uncultured Clostridium sp. | reverse complement strand
ATATAGTGTAATTATAAAAATGGAGGACAGAGAATGGACAAGATAATCAGACCGGAAAACATTAAAAGATATGAATGTAAACTGTATGACGAAGAAAAATCGAAACTGACAATTGAAAAGTATATCCGTGACATCATGCACTTTTATAGATTTCTTCCCCCGGGGAAACAGGTGAATAAAGAACGGGTCATAGCTTACAAACAATATCTGAAAGAGCATTACAGGGTGAGCAGCGCAAATTCCATGCTGGTGGCCCTGAACCGTTTCTTTGAATATCTGGGATGGAGTGACTGTAAAGTACAGCAATTTAAGATACAGAAAACGTTTTTTTGCAGAAATGATTCTTTTATAAGCAAAAAGGAGTATGAAAGACTGATTGAGAGCGCGGAGCGAAAAGGCGATTTTCAATTAAACATGATTATGCAGACGATTTGCAGCACCGGTATCAGGGTCAGTGAGCTCTCGGCAATCGATGTCAAGGCTGTGGCTGCGGGCTATGCCTTTGTCGACAATAAGGGAAAATCCAGGGTCATTTTTCTGCCGAAAGCCTTGGTGCGGCTTTTGAAAATGTATCTTATCAGAACCGGCATTACATCGGGCCCGGTGTTTATATCCAGGAACGGGAGCGCCGTTGACCGCAGTGTTATTTGGCGCAGGATGAAGAGACTCTGCCGGGATGCGGGAATTGACGCGAAAAAGGTATTTCCGCATAATCTGCGCCATCTGTTTGCCATTACATTTTACCGGTTAAAAAAGGATCTTCTCCGTCTTGCCGAGGTACTGGGACATGCCAGCATTGAGACGACAAGAATTTACACGGCAACGACCGGTGAGGAACATAAGAAAATCATTTCTCAGCTTGGGCTTGTTCAGGGATGGGGAGGCGCCTGCGGCGCCACATAATTCGGATTATGTGACTATTTAGAAAATGCATTAACAAATACCAGGAATACATGCTTATTGTAAAACATAAACAGACTTTTTTCAACGTCAGCCGCCACTGTTTCCTGTTTTTTACGTTAAAAACTATATATTCTCCGGCGCCCATACCATATAGAGCGCATCAAATGAAATAAAGCATGACAAAAATAATTGGCATGCTGCTTTCTGTGCAAATTCACAATCCCCTTATACTCCTCCAATATGTCGGGTATAGAAACAAACAAATTAAATAGTATGCAGTATTACTTATTAGTCACATAATCCGAATTATGTGACCGGAATACATAATACCGTTTTGAAGCAAAGCCTCATGGAAAACATGATAAAGAGGCATTGAAAAGGGAGAAGGAAGGAGGGACGGAACCATTGAATACTGAAAAAAAGAACATTTCATCAATGGCGGCATGCTCTGTCGTATATGTGGAAAAATGTGAGGATGGAATCTTGTCGGGGAGAATCATCAATTGCTGTTTAAAGGAACCCGTCTTATTTCACGGAATGGGGGATTTTGCAATAAAGATGGATCGGATTTATGATTTTCTGGGTCTTGAGCGGCCAGATTCTTTATCCGTTTCATTTTATGAGCAGAAAGAGAGCCGGGATGATGGCTTCGTGCTGCGTGACAGGCCTGACGATGACTGTCAGGAGATGTGGATGAGCCGGGAAAGTTATATCGCCCTTTTTGTGGTCCATACACGGTACCGTTATCATTCAAGCTGGCAGGGCAGCATTGCCTGGCCGGAGAGGAATTTGGAGAGGCCGTACAACAGCGTGTTGGACTGTATCCGGTTGATGACGGAGGCGGTTGAATATGAGAAAGAACAGCAACGGAAAGAAAGAGAGTCCGTATAGACGCTTTTTCAGAGTGCCGGCCAGGCCGGCACTCTGTGGAATCCATGGGGATGGTCTGCCCCTGAAGTCTATCGGCAGTTACACTCAATTGCCTGATTTGGGCAGGCCATGTAACAGCGGCCGCATTCGAGACAGTGATAATGGTTAATTTGATATTTTCCATTGACGTCGGGTGTAATTACATTTTTCATGCAGGCCTCTGCGCAGGCTCCGCAGCCGATACAGTTGCCGCCTATTTCATAGGCCCAGGGACGCACGGCCTGCTCCCCGAAGGAAAAACGCACCCGCGTAACCTCGTCATCCTCGGGCAGATGGAATATTTCCCCTTCCCCTCTGTCGAGAATAAAAATGCGGAACATATCCAGGTCCTTGGCATACAGTGCCTTTGTCCCGGGATTTAACTGCCAGTATTTTTCATAGATTTCGGGAGACTCCGACGGCTCCAAAAGCCTGACGTGGGCATTGATACGCACGGAGAGCGCCAAATCTTTTACAGTCATTTCCGTTACACATCCCGAGAGATAGGGGGAGCGCATCAACTCATAAAAGACGGGTTTTCCCTTAGCTACTCCAATATACATGTTTTCTTCATCATCCAGAAAATGCAGCTCCAGGCCTCTTGTGGTCGGAGTGATGCCGTCTGTGGCAATGGTACTGAATATCATATATCCGCCGCGTCTGATAAAGTCGCAGGCGGCTTTTTTCTTTTCTTCGTTTGGGCTTGATTCGCTCAACCCGAATACAGGAAGCGGATCAAAGGGGACGCAGGCCGAAGCGGGCGAAGCATCCTCCACTTCTTCGGCAGGGGCATCCGCTACCGGCACATACTGTCCGTTTATAAAATCCACAACCTTGCCGTTTTCAAGGCGTGTGTATTTGTCTGTCATGAGGACGGTGAGGAAACAGTGCGGCATATCAATACGGTTATAGACGATCGGTCCGTGCTTCAGGCCGGCCGGACAGTAGATGCAGGTGTTGTCCGTCACTGTGTAAGGTTCCCCGTCCATATAAATAACGGCTTCTCCCCACTTTACATTGGTATCGTCGCCTTTTTTCGTATAGGCAGGCATGAAGAAAATCAGTTCATCCACATCGTGTACATGTTCCCCGACAAATGGATTCTTTTCGGGTATTTCGTAAAACCATGAAAGCCCCATATGAGCCTTACATGTTTCAAACAGTTCATTGGAAGAATAAGTCTGCCCGCGGGTACGGCCGGTGTTCAGGTCACCCTCTTCATCGTACAGATCATCCAGGAGGGGAGGTCTGTAAGAGGGGGAGATGAAAAGATGTTCCCATTTCCTTTTTTTCATAGCGGTAATCTCCTTTAAGTTTTTACTATAAAGCTGTTTCTGCTGTATTCGATACAATATCCTCAATACTGTCTTTAGGATACTATACATGTAAAGCGAAATCAATATGAGAAGTGAAAATAATATAAAACCGGCAATTTTAACGAATAATAGCCTTTATTTTCGGTGATAAAGCCGATGAAAATATTATTGACTTCGCTATACATGTATAGTATAGTGAAACAAGGAAATGAAACGCGTAAACATTTCAAAACATCACACAAAACCGAAGCAGCAGTTTTCTGTGCGGCAGTGATGCCCAAAAAGAGCACGGGACACTAAGGATTTACTGTTTTAAAAGAAACGGAAAATGGCAAAAGAGGATTAGGAGGAGGTAGTAGTATGTCAGGTAAAGCGTCACACAGTGAGAAAATTCTAAGCAGGGCGGACTTGGTTATGCTGGCCGTGGGCAATGTAATCGGCGGGGGGATTATGGCAGTCACGGGAATTGCGATCGGCATGACGGGGCGGTCGGCGGTATGGGCCTTCCTGTTTGCCTGCGTGCTTGTTTTATTTGAAGCGATCCCGCAGTTTTTTGCAGGCGGAACGATCCGTATGAACGGCGGTTTTTACACGCAGGCGGCAATGTTCGGCGGTAAATATTTTGCAGGCCTTTATGCCGTAATATTTATCAGCTTCTTTTTCGGTGCATCGATGTATGCCCTGTCCTTTGCAGACTATGTACTGGACTTTTTCCCGAATGTCAACGGAAGGTTAATTGCTTTTGCCTGTCTGTCCGTTTTTTATCTGATCAACCTGTTTGGCGTAAAAATCGCCGCCAAGGTCCAGTATGTGCTCGTGGTAGTTCTGATTATAGCATTGAGTACTTTTATCGGATTTGGTGTGTCTGAAATCAAACCTGGATTCTTCGGCGGAGATGATTTCTTTTTCGGCGGGTTTAACGGATTCATGTCCGCGACGGCTCTCCTGAGTATGGCTCCCAGCGGCGCGGTATTTATTATTAACTTTGGAAAACAGTGTAAGAAACCGACAAAAGATATTCCGTTTGCGATTATTGTCGGAACCCTTGTCGTGAGCCTTCTTTATACAGGCATGGCATTTGTAGCCGCGGGTGTCCTTCCGGTAGAGGAAGTGGCCGGCAAGTCCCTTGGCCTTGTGGCGGCGGAGATTTTCCCGAGACCAATATACATCTTTTTCATGGTCGGCGGCGCCATGGTTGCGCTGATAACCTCGCTGAACGCTTTGTTTGGATGGATTACTCCTCCTCTGGCTCAGGCATGTGAGGACGGCTGGTTTCCGAGATTTCTGGCGGCCGAGAACAAGCGGTTTGGGACGAACCACTGGATCATGACGATTATTTACCTGCTGACCGCATCCATTATTATCTTTGGCTGGGATATGTCGACCATCGCGAATGTCGGCAATTTCCTGGCAAGTGCGGCCACGGTTGTTATTTCACTCTGTTTGCTGACGCTTCCGAAGAAAATCCCCAATCTTTGGGAGAAGTCGCCGTTCCACGTGTCACCGGGAGTTTACAAGGCGGGATGTATCGTCAGCGCTCTGGTGGATATCATGTTTTGTTACTTCCTGGCGATTGAACTGACAAAGGCGGATATTATAGGTCTGTTCATCTATTTGGGCGTGGCTCTGATTTATCCGTATCTGATGCTGAAATACAGCAAATCGGGTGTGGAGATTGAGCTCAGCTACGAGGAGGCCTGAGTTTACTGAGCGCGGAGCGGACGACAGCGGCCTGTGACAAAAGCTGCTTTAGCGTTTTGTAATCGATCGCATAGTGTGCCGGGCGGAGAATGGATTCCGCCCGGCTTTTCCCCACCCATTTGATTTTTTTCCGGCATTATCTTATAATAGGATCAGAGGCTCAGTCTGTCTGGGCAATGAGACCGGTTGAGAGGTATGATTTTATGAGGAACAGTGAAGAAGAAAATTCCAGAAAAGAGAAGGCGGAAGAATCAAAGAAAGAGATACTTAAGATTGCCTACGGACTTTTTCAAAAGTACGGCTATACAAAGACCAGCATGCGCCAGATTGCGGCAGATGCCGGGTTCAGTCACGGACTTATCACATATTATTTTAAAAATAAGCGGGAAGTGGCCGTAGAACTGGTAAAAGAAAAGATGGGCCAGTTTGCGGAGGCGGTCCACCGCTATGTGGACTGGGAAAATGAACCGGCTCTCTATTCGGCGGTACTTGAGCGGCTGTCTTATACGGTTTT
>CATWBR010000326.1 GCA_958349075.1 uncultured Clostridium sp. | reverse complement strand
GGTTGAATATTGTCGACATGGGAGCAATAATTATAAAAAAGCAGGCAAGAAACTGATAGCGCACAGGTGTGAGAATGAATATAATCATAGTACAAAGAAAGACACCTGAATAACGCAGTACAAAAGATTTTGGAGGATGCATAATAATGAATGTAAGAGGAAGACTTACGCTGCCCACAGATGTGGACATGGTGGATGAGACACTTAAGTTAAAAGAAAGACTTGATGCAGATGCACTCAGAGACTGCGACGGGACAGAGATGCCTCCTGAACTTTTAAAAGCAGGGGCAAAGATTTATGCTACTTATTATACAACGAGAAAAGACAACGACTGGGCCAGGAACAATCCGGAAGAGGTTCAGCAGGAGTATCTGATTACGGACCGAATGACGGCCAGGAGCTGGACGCTCTCCATTGAACTGATGAAGGGATTCCATACACAGCAGCTGAAGGTCAATACTATCGACGATCCGAAGCGCTGGTGGGAAGTGGTCGACAGGACAACCGGCAAGGTGATTCCGGTTGAAAACTGGTTTTACGATGAGGCTACGGGGGAAGTTATCATAAAAAGTATCCCCTATCACCAGTATACGGTCAGCTTTCTGGCTTTCCTGATCTGGGATCCGGTCCATATGTACAATTATCTGACCAATGACTGGCAGGGCGCGGAGCATCAGATGACCTTCGACGTGCGCCAGCCCAAGACACAGGCCTATGTCAAAGAAAAGCTGAGACGCTGGTGTGAAGAGAACCCGGATGTGGACGTCGTGAGGTTCACTACCTTTTTCCATCAGTTTACGCTGACCTTTGACGATCAGAAACGGGAGAAATATGTGGAATGGTTTGGCTACAGCGCCAGTGTGAGTCCTTATATCCTGGAACAGTTTGAGCACTGGGCAGGCTATCGGTTCCGTCCGGAGTATATTGTAGATCAGGGCTATTTTAATTCCACCTTCCGTGTACCGTCCAGAGAATTCAGGGATTTCATTGAATTCCAGCAGATTGAGGTCAGCAGGCTGGCTAAGGATCTGGTGGACATTGTCCATGCCTACGGCAAGGAAGCCATGATGTTTTTAGGGGATCACTGGATCGGAACGGAACCGTTCGGCAAGTATTTTGACAATATTGGACTGGATGCCGTGGTCGGCTCCGTCGGGGACGGTGTGACAATGCGCATGATTTCCGATATCAAGGGGGTAAATTATACGGAGGGACGTCTTCTGCCGTATTTCTTCCCGGATGTTTTCACCGAGGGCGGAGATCCTATCGGTGAGGCACAGGACAACTGGATGAAGGCCAGAAGAGCGACACTGCGTTCCCCTCTGGACCGTGTTGGTTACGGCGGATATCTGAAACTGGCTTCGGAATGGCCCGGTTTTATTGAGCAGATTGAGAAGGTAGTGGGGGAATTCCGCCAGATCCAGGAAGCGATGGAGGGAACCAGCTCCTACATGGCTCCGTTCAAGGTGGCAATCTTAAACTGCTGGGGAGAGCTGAGAAGATGGATGTGCAACCAGGTCCACCATGCAATCTGGCACCGTGAGATTTATTCTTATGTGGGAGTCATTGAATGCCTGAGCGGAATGCCGGTCAAAGTTGAATTCATAAACTTCGACGATGTCCGCAACGGAATCGATCCGGACATTAAAGTAATTATCAATGCAGGAGACGCCTATACGGCCTGGAGCGGAGCGGAAAACTGGGTGGACGAGAAAGTAGTTACCGCAATCCGCCGTTTCGTGGATCAGGGAGGCGGATTTATCGGAGTCGGCGAGCCGACCGCGTTCCAGCACCAGGGAAGGTATTTCCAGCTCAGCGATGTTCTGGGAGCCGACCGCGAGATGGGATTCTCCATGAGCACAGACAAATATAACGAACTTGCAGAGAATTATAAGGAACATTTTATCCTGGAAGATATCAGCGGAGACATTGATTTCGGGGAAGGCAAGAGCCGCATTTACGCCCAGGGCGAGGGATATCAGATCCTGAATAAAGACGGAGAGTACAGCAGGCTGATCGTAAACCAGTACGGCCAGGGACGCAGCGTATACTTTACAGGACTGCCGTATTCACCGCAGAATTGCAGAATACTGCTCCGGGCCATCTACTTTGCCGCCCACAGGGAAGAAGAGATGAAGAAATACTATGTTACCAATGTGGAAACCGAGGTTGCCGCATTTGAGAAGGCCGGACGTGTTGCTGTGATTAACAACTCAAAGGAAGCTCAGAAGACGGAGCTGTATATCCATGGAGCCTTAAAATGCACTTTGGAAATGAAGCCGATGGAAATGATATGGGTTGAGATTTAGGCGCGCGGGTCTGCCGGGGCAAACCCTTCACTTTTTTGTCCAGAAGGTCGAAGAAGCGAAGGGTTTGAAGCCGATATTGTAATAAAATTGCTGCGAGGAGCCGACATAGGCGTGTTTAGCGCCGAGTCCGGCGCAGCAGTACAGTCCTTATACTGAGTCGGCAGATATCCCATCTTTAAAGCAGCATCCTGAAAACGACAGTCATCATCCCGGACAGCAAGCATCACCCCGTCCGGCCCGGTCAGATGCATCTGCGCATAATCAATCATCTCCTCACAGAGATTGTCATAGCCGTCTTTCAAAGAAAAGAAACAGCACCCATCCAGTACCGTATCATACGAAACAACCCCAACGATTCTCCCTTCCTCTTCCCATATACCAATCCGGGTTAATCCCTGCACATCCAGATAAGCATGTGAAATCATCCAGTCCCATCGCCCAAATGAAAAATCACCCCCGCCGCCGTTGAGATAAAACTCCCTTAACCGATCATAATCATCGCCATACCGTGTATCCATAACATAATTTCTAAACAAAACAGACATAAGCCCTCTTTTCCGCTCAATATTTTATATCTAATACTCTACCACATATCTTTTCTGTCATAAAGTGCTATTCTGCCCGTCTGACCCAAAGCGCTCCCGCCCCAGGAGTCCCCGAACGCGAATCTCATCCCGGGACTGAAGAAGCAGCCACTCCAAACCCGCCCGCCATCCTCACGCCGGCGTCCTGATTTTTCAACATATCATTCTATTTTTGAATGCAACCTATAACTATTATTCAGTTGCGTAATGTATAAAACAAGCCTATGATGAATTCATAAATAGTTTCTGCGTCACGAAGCACAAGGCAGTAACTATTAATTTCAAAGAGGAAAGGAAGAAGATTATCATGGCAAACAAAAAAGTGGAAATTATGATTGACGATGTCAGGCTTGTTGCGGAGCTTTATGCTGACGACGCTCCGGTAATCTGCAACATGATTTTGAACAATCCGGGACAGAGGGCGATCATCCAGCACGCGAAATTGAACGGGCAGTTATTCTTCGGCACACTTCCCTATGCCTGCGGATTTGAAAACCAGTGCAGAGGAGGAGATTTGGAGACATTTGATCTGGCATATTATCCTCCGAGAAACCAGCTCTGTTTCCTGTATGGAGTGGGAACCGACGAGCCGCTGCCTATCAGCCGTATCGGCCGTATCGTGGAAGGCATGGAGGCAATGCAGGTAGTTGGAATCAAGAACTGGTTAAAACAGGGCAGTATGATGACAATTGTCGGTGAAGTAGAATAAGGAGGTGCACGTAATGAACTGGAAAGCAGCGATAGACAAATTTGAAGAGAGACGTCTTGCAATCTGGGAGAATATGCCGCAGGATGTTTATGATCTGAGTAACGGTAAGGTGCCGGGCGACACTAATGTGTACGGTCAGTATGTTACAACCATGATGTATGCCGATTCTGAGCTGAGGACCCTGTGTGATGAAGTGCTTTTTTACATGATTGAGACAGCAAAGGAAGGGGACGTGGATCTGCGTACACTGGTTCACTTTGCAAAACGTATCCTCGACTATAAGGCAAAATTTTTCGTGTTTACCGGTGTTCCGATGGCCAGTGAACTGTTATTCATGTACCTGGAGGCAATTGACACCGTGGAGACTCTGGAGGAGTTTATCCATCTGAGCAATGCCGCCCTGAAGTATTTCAACCGTCACCACATGTGGGTTGACCTGATTATTCCGTGGGGAGTATACAACGGCTTTGCGAAACAGGATTTTGCACAGTATCTTTAATGTGAGACATATTATGTAATCAAAAGAAACGTTAAAAGGAGTTTTTGCCGCAGCGGATGTTAGCCGCAGGGCAGAAACTCTTTTTCATATCAGAGGAAAGTGCCCCTATGATATGAAAAAGCCCTCCGGGCAGGATGCGCACTCGCGCGAAGATGTAATATGCCGCTATGCGGCCGCGCTCGGCGCGCGAGTCCGGTGAGCCGGACTCTTTCTGGTATCATAGAAAAGTGCCCCTATGATATGAAAAAGCCCTCCGGGCAGGATGCGCACTGCGGCATCCTGCCTATTCCTGTCCGGTCAACATGCCTTCGGTTTTTAGAAATTCTTTTGTGATGGAAATAAATTCCTCAGCAGCCGGAGAAGCGTGTTTGATAGAACGGATTGCCAGCCCGAGTACACGGCTGTGTTCCCGTATCAAAGGCCTGGTGACAATGTTATCGAACTGGAACGGCAGGGCAAGCCCGGGAATCAGGGATACGCCCAGATTCTGCCCTATCATCGAGATGGTGGCCATGTCTCCCTTGATCCTGTACTTGATTTCAGGGGTGAGATTTTCTGCATTCATGACCTGCCACACATCTTCGTCACCTCCGTCATGCGGAATGATAAAAGGGTAATTCACCAGCTTTGCGGGATCCACTTTATCACATCCGGCCAGAGGATGCCCGGTGGGGAGAACGGCCATGATGGAATCCTTATACAGAGGGATAAAATCATAGTTCTCCGGTACTGGCATGGACATGAGGCCGATATCAATGGTGCCGTTTGTCAGCCACTCTTCCAGTTCGTAGTGATTGCCTTCAAATACCTGCAGTTTGACGCCGGGATGAAGGGAGGAAAAACGGGAAACAATCGGCGGTACCCATTTCACCGAGGTGCTGTAAAATGCCCCCACTTTCAGGGAACCTATTTCAATGCCCCTTATCTTACAGGAAATTTCCCTCAGCGTATCCTCGGCGGACACAATCCGCTGCATGTAATAAATCAGAGGCTCGGCATTCTCGGTGGGAAATACGCCCTCCTTGCCGCGGACCAGAAGCGGAAAGCCCATCTCCTTTTCCAGGGAGGAAATCATATGGCTGATTCCGGGCTGGGTATATACAAGCGCCTCCGCCGCTTTTGTGAGACTGCCGTACTCGATTGCCTTCAAAAAGGCGTTGTATTTCAGAATACTCATTTGTGCGCCCTCCATTCAAATTTGTTATGTGATCCATAATAAATATTCAATTGCTTAATATGTTGAAATAATATACCATACATTTATAG
>CATWBR010000325.1 GCA_958349075.1 uncultured Clostridium sp. | reverse complement strand
TAGAATTATTGGAACAGTATTGGAATTTACAGATTAACTTGCATAAAAATGATTGAAATGGTAAGATAGTAAAATAAAAAGAATGAAAAAAACAGGAAAAAAAGATGTAAAGAACACCAGGAGGAAACAGTATGAGACTACGCCATATACCCGGCGCAGAGCAGATGATAGAGGAAAGCCCCTACGTAATTCACAATCCGGAAGAGCGGAAGGGAAAATGGCATGAAGTTTTTGGGAATCATAATCCGATTCATATAGAAGTAGGCATGGGCAAGGGCAAATTCATCATGGAGCTGGCCCGGACAAACCCTGAGATCAACTATATCGGCATAGAGCGGTATTCGACCGTAATGCTGAAAGCGCTGCAGAAGCGGGAGCAGCTTCAACTGTCCAACATCTATTTTATGTGTGTTGACGCTAAAAACATGGCTGAAATTTTTGAGCCGGGCGAGGCGGCCAGGATTTACCTGAATTTTTCCGACCCGTGGCCCAAGGACAGGCATGCCAAGAGAAGGCTTACATCGCCTCAGTTTATGGAGGTATACGATAAGATATTGAGCAAAGACGGCACAGTGGAATTCAAGACGGATAACAGGGGGCTTTTCGATTACTCGCTGGAATCGGTGCCTGAAGCCGGATGGAAGATCCTTGAATCTACATTTGATCTTCATCACAGTGAGATGGCGGAAGGAAACGTGATGACCGAATACGAAACAAAGTTTGCGGCAGAGGGAAAGCCAATCTGTAAGCTGACGGCTGTCAGATAAAATACGAATGAGATGAAGCGCGCTATAAGCACTGTCGGTAATCTGTATGCGGGGAATCCGCATATAATGTAGCAAACAGCAGACAGCAGGTGTGCAGAATGAGTATGAAGGCCAGGATTACCCGTGAATTGTCAAAGGCGACAAGTGATAAGACGGAACTTAATAAAACCGTTTTGAAATGGAAAAAGCATTTTGACGAGGTGAGTAAGGTGATAGACACTGACAGAAAAAAGAAGAAGTAGGAGGAGCTGCGAATGGAGACAAGATTTACGAGTGAGAATTTTGAAACAGAAGTTTTAAAATCAAATGTACCGGTGCTGGTGGATTTTTATGCAGACTGGTGCGGCCCGTGTAAACTGATGGCGCCCGTAGTCGAACAGTTGGCCAGTGAATATGAAGGCAGGATAAAGGTCGGTAAAGTAAATATAGACGAGAGCTCAGATCTGGCCATGAAATACGGAGTCATGTCAATTCCTACCCTGATCGTGTTTGGCAAGGGCCAGATAATCCGGAAGGAAGTCGGAGTACAGACAAAAGCAACCATCGTGAAGGCAATTAATCAGGCTATGTGATAGCTGCGCCGGGCCGGTACGGCCGCGATTGGAATGATAAAACTGAATAATGATAAATTGTGGAGAGGGTGTTGCGAAATCACTTGAGAAGAGTGAAGGAGTAACACCTTCTCTGTACAAAGATATGTCATTGTTCCGAGTGGGAGAGGAGAAATAGTTTATGACTCTGGTTCAGTTAAAATATGCGATTACGGTAGCCGGCGCCAATTCGATGAATGAGGCGTCCCGGCTGCTTTTTATATCACAGCCCAGCCTGTCGGCGGCTGTCAGGGAACTGGAAGACGAGATTGGCGTGGAACTGTTCAAAAGGACGAACCGCGGTGTTTTTGTTACGCCGGAGGGGGAGGAATTTATCGGCTATGCCAGGCAGGTGGTTGAGCAGTACCAGTTGATTGAAAGCAAGTATGTGTCTAAGGAGAGGACAAAGAAGAAATTCAGTGTTTCCATGCAGCACTACACATTTGCCGTCAATGCCTTTGTGGAGATGGTCAAGCAGTTTGGAATGGATGAATATGAGTTTGCCATCCACGAGACAAAGACGTATGAGGTGATAGAGGATGTAAAGAATTTTAAGAGTGAGATCGGAATTCTCTATATCAACGATTTTAACCGCAAGGTTTTGACAAAACTGTTTCATCAGTTTGACCTGGGATTCCATGAAATACTGAAATGCAGCATTTACGTCTATATGTGGAAGGGGCATCCGCTGGCGAAGAGGGAGTTGATTACGCTGCCGGAACTGGAAGAGTACCCCTGCCTCTCGTTTGAACAGGGGAATTATAATTCCTTTTATTTTGCAGAGGAGGTCCTCAGTACTTACGATTATAAGCGCCTGATTAAGGTCAACGACAGGGCAACGATTTTAAATTTGATGGTGGGGTTAAACGGTTATACACTCTGCTGCGGTATCATCTGTGAGGAACTGAACGGCACTGATTTCTGTGCGGTGCGGCTTGACAGTGATGAGGTTATGTCGATTGGTTATCTGGCCAGGAAGGGGATGGCTATCAGCCCCTTGGGGCAGAAATACCTGGAGGAGATTGCGAAGTACAGGGATAAGGCGCTGCGGTAGGACAGCAGAAGAGAATAGTAGTAAATTGAACAGGCGGCTGGCTATAGGGATTTCCTATAACTGGCTGCATTTTTTATGAATTAGCGCAATGCTCGGGCAGGTGATATACTGTGATGCATCAGAAGAGAGGCAGTTTTAAGATAACGTCTCAGGGCAAGAGGGGGATGAAATGTGATACGGTTTGAACATGTCAGCAAGGAGTATTCCTCGCGCAGCAGCGAGGTTGTGGCAGTGCGGGATGTGTCTCTGGAAATAGAAAAAGGTGAAATATTCGGTATCATCGGATTCTCCGGCGCGGGTAAGTCCACATTAGTGCGGTGTATTAATCTGCTGGAGATTCCAACAAAGGGAAGCATCTGTTTCGACGGCGTGGATTTGATGAAGGTGAGCGCCGCGGAGCTGAGGAATTACCGCCGAAAGATGGGAATGATTTTTCAGCAGTTCAACCTTCTGGAGCAGAGAAATGTGATAGACAATGTCTGTTATCCGCTGGAGATTGCCGGGGCCAAACGAAAGCAGTGCAGGGAACGGGCCAGGGAATTACTGAAGCTGGTGGATTTGGAGGAAAAGGAAAATGCTTATCCGGCGCAGCTTTCGGGAGGCCAGAAGCAGAGGGTGGCGATTGCAAGAGCTCTTGCAACCGAGCCGGAGGTGCTCCTCTGCGACGAGGCAACGAGCGCGCTGGATCCCATAACAACGAGGTCAATCCTGGAACTGCTGAAGCAGATAAATGAGCGTCTGGGAGTCACAATTGTAGTAATTACCCACGAAATGAAGGTAGTGCAGCAGATTTGTACCAGAGTGGCCGTGATGAGCGCCGGGAGGATTGAGGAAACCGGTACGGTCCGGGACGTATTCCTCAATCCGAAGACTGAGACGGCCCGCAGGCTGATTCTTCCCGACAAAACCGGCCTGGAGGAGACGGATGGGAAGCATGTACTCAGGATTGCATTTGACGGCCAGTCGGCGTCGGAACCCGTTATTTCAGCGCTCAGCCTGAGCTGCAATGCTATGGTGAGCATTCTTGGAGCCAACACGGAGAACATCGGCGGCAAGGCCTACGGCCAGATGCTGATTGAGCTGCCGGAGGATAGGGAAAAGGTTGAAAAGATTCAAAAGTACCTGAAGGAACACCGCATTTATTTTGAGGAAGGAGGCGCGGGGGCATGAGCCGGGAAATGATTCTGCTTTTATTAAAAGGGACGGGGGAAAGCCTGTATATGACATTGTTTTCATCCGTCATGGCCTATCTGTTCGGAATTCCCCTTGGAGTCCTTCTCTATGTGACGGATAGCGGAGGAATATGCAGAAACAGGAGGATAAACGCCGTTGCGGGTGTTGTGATCAACTTACTGCGTTCGGTGCCATTTCTGATTCTTCTGGTAGCAATACTGCCGTTTACGCGTCTGGTGGCCGGGACGACGATAGGTTCAACGGCCACGGTGGTTCCGTTAATTGTTGCGGCCACGCCCTTTGTGGCGCGGCTGGTGGAATCCTCGCTGAAAGAGGTGAATCTGGGCGTAATAGAGGCGGCCAGGGCCATGGGCTCCTCGCCAATCCAGATTGTGTGCAAGGTACTCATCCCGGAAGCCGGGCCCTCCCTGTTAGTGGGGAGTACAATAGCGGTTGCCACTATTCTGGGCTATTCGGCCATGGCGGGATTCACCGGAGGCGGTGGGCTGGGTGCAATCGCCATCAACTACGGATATTACCGCTACCAGTCGGAGACAATGCTCGTCACGGTGGCCCTGCTGGTGGTCATCGTCCAGCTATTCCAGGAATTCGGCATACGGCTTGTGCAGCGGGTCGATAAGAGGAGCCGGTGATTTGGCGGAGAATAGAAATGAGCAGCAAAATAGAGAGAAGTATGGGAAGCTTTACAGACGAGTCAGAAGCTTTACAGAAGTGTCAGAAGCTATACATTAATAAAAACATAAAAATGAATGAGCAATTTCAAGGAGGAGAAAGATTATGAAAAAAGGATTAATTGCAGTATTAGCAGGAGTTTGTCTAGTATCGGCAGCCTTGTCCGGCTGTGGAAAGCCGGCCGCCGCAGGTGAGAAGGATACGGTCATCAAAGTTGGAGCAAGCGTAACGCCCCACAGCGAGATTCTCAATGCCGCCAAGGAAGAATTAAAGGCCAAGGGCTATGATTTGGAGGTTGTGGAATACAATGATTACGTACTGCCAAACACGGCGCTGGAAAACGGAGAGCTGGATGCAAATTATTTTCAGCATCAGCCTTACCTGGATAATTTCAATGAGGAAAATAAAACGCATATTGTGTCTGCCGCGAAAGTACATTTTGAGCCATTCGGCATCTACGGAGGAAAGACCACAGATCTCAACGCTTTGAAGGAGGGAGCGATTGTTGCCGTTCCCAACGACACCACCAATGAGGCCAGGGCGCTGCTGCTTCTGGAAGCCCAGGGGCTTTTGACACTTAAGGAGGACGCCGGTCTTACGGCTACGGCGGTAGATATCAAGGAAAATCCGTTGAACCTGGAAATCAAGGAACTGGAAGCGGCTCAGTTGGCCCGTTCCCTGCAGGATGTGGATATCGCCTGCATCAACGGAAACTATGCACTGGAAGCAGGATTAGAAACAAACGATGCTCTGGCCGTTGAGGCATCCGACTCTCTTGCAGCCCAGTCTTATGCCAATATTCTTGCGGTAAAGGAAGGAAATGAGAACACGGAAAAGACAAAGGCTCTGAGCGAAGCGCTGACTTCGGATACGGTTAAGAAATTTATTAATGAGAAATATGACGGAGCGGTTGTGCCGGTATTCTAACATAAAAGGACAGTGAAATACGACAGGGAAAACTGATAAAGGGCGACTGATAAAGGGCAACTGATAAAGGGCAACTGATAAAGGGCAAGTGATTTGGGATAAAGAGTAATTGAAATAGGATAAACAGCAACTGATTTGGGGCGGGAGGAGTGATTCCCGCCCTCTTTACAGA
>CATWBR010000324.1 GCA_958349075.1 uncultured Clostridium sp. | reverse complement strand
CTTACGAGTTGTTTTTGAAAACAATTATAAAACAAGCTTCGGGAAAATAAAAAAGGCAGTAAACATGTTCCGGCGCCGGCAGTCGGAACCGGTAAAACAGGAGATGTTTTGTAAGCGGATTGCGTTTTCTGCCGTTTTTTTTAAAGTCATTTTAATTATTCAACGTTTTTTCAACGCTGCTTTGCTATACTGGATTCAACGGAACAGAGATGATTCCTTCGGGATGATGAAAAGAAAAAAACGGATTCCGGAGACGGACCGATATTGAGGTGGCATATGAATTTAGTTTGTACAATCAATGGCGAGAAGGTAGAGAGAGAGGTGGACCCCTGCAGACGGCTGCTGGATTTTCTGCGGGATGACTGCGGGCTTAAGGGAGTAAAGGAAGGATGCGGGGAAGGAGAATGCGGAGCCTGTACCGTACTTCTGGATGGGAAAGCCGTGACAAGCTGCACCGTTTTTGCAGGCCAGGTAATGGGAAAAGAGATTGTGACCATTGAGGGGCTGGAGAAGGATGGGGAGCTGGATATCCTCCAGAAGGCCTTTATCGAGAACGGAGCCATCCAGTGCGGCTTCTGCACACCAGGCATGATACTCTCATGCAAGGCTCTGATGATGGAATATCCGAACCCTACGGATGAGCAGATTAAAAGAGCCATAGAGGGTAACCTCTGCAGGTGCACGGGGTATGAAAAAATAAAGGCGGCGGTCAGGGCGGCCGCAGAGGAGGGATCAAATTGAGTTTTGTAATGCCGGAAACGAGGGAGGAGCTTGTGGCGTCCCTCAAAGTAAAAAACGGAGCCTGGCTGTGTGCGGGCGGAACGGATTTGATGATCAGGCTGCGTGAGAAGAAGCAGTTTCATTATTCCCTCATCGATTTAACACACATGGCGGAGATGACCGCGATAGAAGAGACGGATGACGCGGTAAAAATCGGCGCCGCCGTCACCATGGATGAACTGGAACGGAGCGAAGCGGTAAAACGGTATCTCCCGGCCCTTGCCAAAGCGGCATCCATGGTTGGTTCCACCCAGATCAGGAACAGGGCGACGATTGGAGGCAATGTAGCCAATGCTTCACAGAGTTCCGACCTGACTCCCGTAGTCCTGGCTTACGAGTCCATAGCGGAGCTGTGCGACGGCACGGGCGGGGTGAGGACATGTGCCGTAGATGAGTTTGTAAAGGGACTTGGGAAAACAACCCTCGGTGAGACGGATGTCATTTTAAGCTTTGAATTTAAAAAATCGGATGCCGTATCCGGATTTGCGAAAGTGGGATCCAGAAAAGCGGTGGCCATCTCCAAGGTGAATGTCTGCATCAAGACGGATGTGGAAGAGGGAATTATGAGAAACGTGTCCGTGTTTTTAGGAGCGGTAGGACCGAAGGCAAGGCGTTCCCAGTTCATTGAAAAAGTCCTGGAGGGGATGGAGCTTAAACAGATCGACGGAAATCTCCTGAAAGAGGCCGTTTATGCCCAGATAGAAGAGAATATACCGGACAGAAGTTCAAAACATTATAAGAAACCGGCGTCCTTTGGAATCATCTGCGACGCGCTGGAAGAAATAAGAGAGCAGGAAAAATTGAGAGAAGAATTAAGAAAGATGAAACCGGAAGGGGGAATACCCAGGTGAGCGAACTTACATATGTGGGCAAAAGATATGTGCGGGAAGACGCATACGACAAGGCGCGCGGGAAAAGCAGATATACGTGTGACCGGGAAATAAAAGATATGCTCTACGCAAAACTGGTCCTCAGTGAAAGAGCATGCGCCACGGTGAAGATAGAGAAGACAAAAGCGCTTGAGGTACCGGGAATTAAAGCCGTATACACGTTTGAGGATGTTCCCGTAAAAACATATAATCCCCACAACTGGTCGGCCTGCATCGATTCTCCGGAAGATCAGTATATTCTGAGCGATAAGGCGCGTTTTGTGGGAGACCACCTCGCCCTGGTCGTAGGGGAGACAAAGGAGGCCGCGGAAGAGGCGGCGAGCCTTGTAGAGATTACATACGGAGAGGAAGAACCCGTGATCGGGCTGGCCGCCGCCAGAAAATCGGAGACTCCCCCGGCATTTGAAAAGAAAGTCTCTTTTGGAGACTATGAGGCGGCGAAGACGGAGGCGGAGGTTGTGGTGGCCACTTCGGGCAGCACCCAGAAAATCCACCACGGAGCGCTGGAAGCCCATATCGCCCTGGCGGATATAGATGAGAACGGCAATCTGGTCCTCTGGACACCCTGCCAGACCGTTTACCAGGTCCGTTTCCATGTCAGCAGCCTTCTCGGCCTGCCTTACACGAAAGTCCGCGTCATCAAGGCGACGATGGGCGGTTCGTTCGGCGGGAAAGGCCAGACCGTCGTAGAACCGGCATGTGCATTTGCCTGCTATACCCTGAAACGTCCGGTCATGCTTTATATGGACCGGGCGGAGAGCGTAATCGGAACAAGAAGCAGGAACGCCTGCGAGATGCAGGTGGAGACGGCGCTCACAAAGGATGGAAGGATTCTGGGACGCAGGATTGAGGCCGATATGGATGGCGGAGCCTATTATACAAATGCCTCGGCCGTAGCGATGGCTCTGGCTAAGAAGCTGTTCCGCATGTACCGGATGGAGGCGCAGGCCTGCCATGTCAGGACGTATTTTACCAATACGATACCGGGCGGAGCCTGCCGCGGATACGGTTCTCCGCAGGCTCACGCAATCACCGAAATCAACCTTGATCAGGCGGCGGTAAAGCTTGGAATCGATCCCTGTGAGCTCCGCTTAAAGAACGTGGCGCAGCCGATGGATCCGGATCCGACGGGGGGCACAAACCTCGGAAACACCAGGATTGAGGATTGCATCCGTACGGGGATGGAGGCTTTTAACTGGAAGGAGAGGCGGGAACACGTCAGGGAAAAAAATACTTCCCGCTATGCCTGGGGCGTCGGAATGGCCTGTGCGGCCCACGGCAACGGTTATAAGGGAGCCTACCCCGAGTTTACCAATGTCCACATGATGATGCATCCGGACGGCTCGGTAGAGGTCAGGGTGGGGATCCATGACCAGGGCTGCGGAACGGTGCTGACCATGCAGCAGATAGCCGCCGAGGCGCTTCACATGGATGTATACCGGATCAAAGTATATGAGGCCGACACGTATATCACCCCATATGACGCCGCAGGAACCCAGGCCAGCCGCGTGACCTTCGTATGCGGCAGGGCGGTGCAGAAGACGGGCGAGGCCCTGTTTGAGAAGCTTATCAAGGCAGCCTGCGTCCTTTACGGATGGGAAAAGGATGAGATAAAGGCGGAGGATGGGAAGCTCTTCTGCCGGGAGGAGTCAAAGGCATACAGTGAGGTGGCGAAAGAGTACGAGAAAGCATGCTCGCGCTATCTGAGGGCGGAGTTGGAATATGAGCCGCCGTCCAATCCGGGCTCCTACAGCTGCGCATTCGCGGAGGTGAAAGTAGATAAATATACGGGTCTTGTGGAAGTGACGGACCTGCTGGCCGTACACGATGTGGGCCAGTGCATGAATCAGACGCTGGCCGAGGGCCAGGTGGAGGGAGGCGCACAGATGAGCCTGGGAATGGCTCTGTGTGAAGAGATGGTATATGACAAAAAGGGCGGAATCAAAGGCCGGAACTTTTCGAAATACCATATGATCAACGCTCCCGATATGCCCCCCGTCAGATCTATTTTCATAGAAGACGGGGAACCGGACGGCCCGTACGGCGGAAAGAGCCTTGGGGAACTGGCGGCGGTTGCGCCGGGTCCGGCCGCAATCAATGCGATTAATTTTGCAGTGGGAGGAAATTTTGCTGATTACCCGGCCACACCGGAGAAAATCATAGCATTTTTAGAGAAAGAGAGGAACAGGTAGATGGAGATGGGGAGGATTCGCCTGACGGGAGAAACGCTGAACCTTATGGAGCTGGAACAGATTGCCGTTCACAGAGCGCCCGTGGAGATAGGGGAAGAATCATGGCCGCGCGTGCGCATGGCAAGAGAACTGATATTTACCCTTGATAAAAGGGGAGTGGCTGTCTACGGCCTCAACAGAGGCGTGGGCTGGAATAAAGACAAGAAAGTATTTTCCCAGTTTTACGACCGCTATAACAGGAACCTTTTAAGAAGCCACATGATAGGAGTGGATCCGGAATGCACCGAGGAGGAGGTCCGCGCAATGCTGGCCGTCCGCCTGAACGGTTTCCTGTGCGGGCACACCGGTGTATCGGCCGAGATTGTGGAGTATTATCTGGAATTTTTAAACCGCGGAATCCATCCGGTTGTGAAAAAACGAGGTTCCGTCGGTGAGGCGGATATCGGCACCCTGTCGGGAATCGGGCTTGTCATCATCGGTGAGGGCGAGGCCTGGTACCGGGGAGAGCGAATGAGAGGAGACGAGGCTCTTGCGGCCGCCGGACTGGAACCGCTCCTTCTGGGGCCGAAGGACGGCCTCGGCGTGGTATCTTCCAATGCGCAGGGGGCAGCCTTTGCTTCATTGGGACTGATCGAGGCCAGACAGTTTATCGAACGGTACAGAAGGGTATTCTGTCTGGCACTTGAGGGACTGAACGGCGTGCTGGATCCGATGGATCCGTCCGTGAACCGGGAACGCCGGTTTGATGGGCAGATTGAATCCGCAAAGAGCTGTCTTGAAATCTTAAAGGGAAGTTATCTCTTTCAGCCGTCTGAGGGCAGGGCGCTGCAGGATCCGTTGAGCTTCAGGGGCCAGAGCGCCGTGACCGGCGCGGTTATGGATGCGCTTGTCTATGCCGAGGGGCAGCTTGAAAAGGAGTTAAACTCCACGGACGACAATCCGTGCCTGCTCCCGGAGGAAGACAGGATGTGCGGCAGTTCCAACTTTGAACCGCTTTCCTGGGTACTGGCTGTTGAGATGGTCTCCACAGGACTGGCGCACATGTCAAAGATGATCTGCCAGCAGCTCCTGCGGATCGGGGATCCTTCATTTACCGGGCTGAACCGTTTCCTGACGCCGGAGGAGGGAGCCGTTATTGCATATGGTACGATTCAGAAGACGTTTTCCTGTCTCGATGCAGAGAACCGTATGTATGCCAACCCGTGTTCCCTGGACTTTTTAAGCATGGCCGGCCATATCGAAGATCTGGCGACCAATGCCACGATGGCATCCTGCAATATGAGAAAGATCATAGACAATCTCTATTATATTGCTGCAATTGAACTGATGCATGCGGCACAGGCGGTGGATCTGAGAAAACCGCCGTCCCTCGGGGAAGAGACAAAGAAACTGTTCGAGGCCTACCGCGAGGTGGTTCCGTTTCTCTGTGAGGACAGGAATCTGGCCTGTGATATTGAAAAGACGTATGAATTCTTAAAAGAATACAATATATCTAAATAAATGAGGAGGTAGTTAGAGTG
>CATWBR010000323.1 GCA_958349075.1 uncultured Clostridium sp. | reverse complement strand
GGGGAGGGCGCTGCCGTTGGGTTCAGCGGGGCTGCCTATGGTTTCGGCTGTGCACTTTCCTATGTGATTCTGGCTTTTTGTATCAGTAATTTTATGTATCACGGGGGATATCTGACGCTGGCTGATTATCTCCGGAAACGCTACAAGAGTGAAATTCCGGCCCAGGTTTACAATGTGGCCACCGTTCTTTCCTATCTGGGTATCCTGGGGGCCCAGCTTATGGCGGGCAAGGCTCTGTTCATCGCACTGGGACTGAACGGAACCGCGGGAGTGATTGTGATTGCCGTCGTCGTTCTGCTTTATTCACAGATTTCGGGCCTATGGGGAGCGTTTGCCACATCGGTTGTCCAGACGCTTGTCATTGCCGCCGGATTGATTGTCAGCGTTGCCGTGCTGATGTCAATTGGGGCAATGGATCTAATCCGGGATGCCGTTGCGTCCGGTGCGGTACCGGAGACATTTACAAGGTTTACCGGTGGATATGACGCCTCTACGATGATGCTGCTCATTATCCCGGTCGCACTCAGTATTTTTACGGATCAGTGCACATTCCAGAGGGTCAACTCCGCAAAGAGCGCCCAAACTTCTAAAATTGCCCATCTGCTGGCGGCTGCCGTGATCATTCCCCTGAGCATTGCCCCTACGTTTGTGGGGATGTACGGGGCGGTCAAGTTTGGAGCCACGGGCAATGACGCATTCTTTTCCGTGGTAATGAATATCCTGCCTCCTGTTGCGGCAGCACTGATTGTGACGGCGGTAGTCGCGGCGGTAATGTCCACAATCGACAGCGCCCTGATTGCCTTCTCAGCCGTGCTTTTAAATGACATTTACAAGGGATATATCAACCGTGACGCCACCCCTGAAAAGCTGTCGAAGATGACTCTGGGGTTGAATATTTTAGTAACTGTGATTGGTATTGTGATCGCCCTGAGCTTTGGTTCGATCGTAAGCGTGCTTTCCAATACATACATGTTCCTCTGTGCGGCCTGTCTGATACCGTTTCTTGGAGGCATCCTCTGGAAAAAGGGGACACCGTCGGGCGCGGTTGCCAGCTCTGTGGTCGGAGTAGGTTTTGAGCTGCTGGAACTTCTGGGCATTTATGCGCTGCCTTATTCCACCATTACGGTATTTATCCCGTCTCTGATTGCCTTTGCCGCAGTCAGCATGATGACACAGAAACAGCTAATCGATTAAAAAGGAGAGAAGAATATGATTAATCTGGTATTGCGTGGTAATACGGACCTCATCTACGGAAAAGGTGAGATTGCCAAAGTGGGCGCTCTGATCAAGGAAAACGGCGGTTCCCGCGTGCTGATCCACCATGTGAGCGAGCCCTTTGTCCAGCCGCTGCTCGGGAAGATAAAAGGGTATCTGGAGGCGGCCGGTCTGGAATATGTGGATTTGGGCGGGGTTGTTCCGAATCCCAGGCTTGATAAGGTTTATGAAGGAATAGAGCTGTGCCGGAGGGAAAAAGTGGATTTTGTCCTGGCCGTAGGCGGAGGTTCCGTGATTGACAGCTCCAAGGCTATCGCCCTCGGCGTGCCGTATGACGGGGACGTCTGGGACTTCTTTATGATGAAGGCAGTCCACAAAGCATGCCTGCCGGTCGGCGTGATTTCCACATTTGCCGCCACCGGAAGTGAGTGCACCACGGGAACTGTCATCACCAAGGAAGATGAACAGTTAAAACGCGGTGTGGAGGACAACAATGACAACATTATGATCCGGCCGAAATTTGCCATCCTGGATCCCACGCTCACCTTTACGGCGCCCCGGTTCCAGACTGCGTCGGGAACGGCGGATATCGTGTCACATATTTGTGAAAACTTCTTTTCAGCGGATCCGGACAATGATTTTTCCGACTATTTCTGTATCAGCGGACTGAAGACGGCGATCAAGTTCGGCCCTGTCTGCCTTGAGGATCCCAGGAATTATGAGGCCAGGGGGGCTCTGATGCTGCTGAGCGGTTATGCGATAAACGGATATATGAAATTCGGGCGTCACGGAGACTGGAACTGTCATGCCCTGGAACATGAGATGAGCGGTGAGTGGGATATTCCGCACGGCGCCGGGCTGGCAATCATCACGCCCCACTGGATGAGATATATCTATAAAGAGCACATGGAACTGTTCTTAAAATTTGCGGTTAATGTATTTAACATCCCTTATAATGCGGACGATCCGGAGCAGACGGCGCTGGCGGGAATTGAGGCGCTGGCCGATTTCTTCCACAATAAACTGGGACTTCCGAAGAACCTGCGCGGACTGGGAGTGAAGGAAGAACAGATGACGGATGAAATCCTGCATAAGGTATGCAAACGGATTTTTTATTATGGAACTGATGTGGCGGGAGATCTGCACCCGATGCGTGAGGAAGACTTCTTCGTTATCCTCAGGCAGTCTGTTTAGTCCGGCTGAAAGGAGGACACTGCAATGATCAATTTTGAACTTAAGAATATTCCAGACATGATTTTCGGCCGCGGCACAGAGGAAAGGTGCGGCGAACTGCTTAAAAGCTTCGGCGGGACAAAGGCTCTGATTCACCATTCGGGGGAGCCGTTTGTGCAGCCGCTGATTGAAAAAGTAAAAGGGTATCTGACGGAAGCGGGTATGGAATACGCGGAACTGGGAGGCGTTGTTCCAAACCCCAGACTTTCTAAGGTGTATGAGGGCATTGAACTGTGCCGTAAAGAGAAGTGCGACTGTGTTCTGGCCGTAGGCGGCGGTTCCGTCATCGACAGCGCCAAGGGGATTGCCTGCGGCGTGCCATATGGCGGGGATGTATGGGATATGTACCGGATGGTGGTCACACCCAAAAAAGTGCTGACCCTGGGCGTGATTTCCACCTTCTCCGGGACAGGAAGCGAGTGCAGTTGCGCCTCGGTGGTGACAAACGAGAAGACACAGTTAAAGCTCTCCATTGACGACAACCCGCTGGTGCGTCCGGCCTTCTGTATCCTGAATCCGGAACTGACCTACAGCGTTCCGCCGATGCAGACGGCGTCCGGCGCTTCGGACATCATGTCCCATCTGGTAGAGAATTTCTGCACCGCGACGCCCGATGTATACATGAACCACCAGTTCCTGATAGCGGGGATGAAGACTGTGCTTAAAAATGCGCCGATCGCCGTAAGGGAACCTGACAACTATGCGGCCCGCAGCGCACTGGCCGCGACAGCGCCTTTTGCCATCAGCGGACTGCTCAGGATCGGTTTGGTGGGAGACTGGGCCTGCCATCTGATGGAGCACGAGATGAGCACGGAGTGGAATGTCCCTCACGGCCTGGGTCTGGCGATTATTACGCCGGTGTGGATGCGTTATGTGTATAAACGGAATGTGAATCTTTTTGCCAAACTGGCTGTGGAGCTGTTCGGCCTGGAGTATGATTTTGACTGCCCGGAGCGCACCGCTCTGGCCGGAATCGACGCCCTGTCGGAATGGTTCCAGTCCATCGGCATGCCGCGGACAATCCGGGAATTTGTGGACGGCGATACGTCGGAGGCCACACTCCGCAGGATGGCCGCCAGGATTGATTATCCGCTGGAAGGCCACAAAACCGGTTTTGCATTTGCAATCTCGGCGGAGGATGTGGTGAACATTTATAAGCTGGCTTTATAGGGGCGGCAAATTATAAAAGCGGCCGGAAATTATGGGTACTGACGCATAATTTCCGGCCGCTTTTATGGTGAAGTTTTCATTCTCTTTCAGTGGGACATACCGGCTTTGACCGGACGGGGTTCTTTACGGAGCTACAGGGCGGTAGCCTTGGGAAGGCTGAAGATAAATTCGGTGCCTACGCCTTCGGTGCTGACTACGTCGATATTTTCACCATGGGACTGGATGATTTCCTTGACGATGGCGAGGCCCAACCCGGTCCCTTTTTTGTCTTTGCCCCGGGAGGCGTCGCTTTTGTAGAAGCGCTCCCAGATTTTTTTGACATTGTCTTTCGGGATACCGATACCGGTATCCTTGACAGATACGAATACTTTTTCGTAGCGCACAGAGGTCTGGATATAGATTACGGAGTCTTCGCGGCTGAATTTAATGGCGTTGTCGATCAGGTTGTAGAGGACCTGCTGGATTTTGCCAAGGTCTGCGTAGACCATCTGGATGGAATCCGAGAAGGTCAGGTCAAAGGTGATGCCTTTTGCGTTGCACGTGCCCTCAAAGGTGGCGGCCGTGTCTTTGACGGTCCTGTTGATGTCAAAGTTGGTACGGTTTAGATAGCCCTTGCTGTCCAGTGAGTTGAGGGTGAGCATTCCCTGGGTCAGCTTATTCAGGCGCTCCGTCTCTGAGATGATGATGCCCAGATATTTTTTGTAGAGTTCCGGAGGAATGGTGCCGTCCAGAATGGCTTCCAGATATCCCTTGATGGAGGTGAGGGGAGAGCGGAAATCATGTGAGACGTTGGCAATGAACTTTCTCTGGTATGCCTCCATGTCGTTTAATTCATTAGACATATAGTTCAGCGTGCCGGCCAGATAGCCTATCTCGTCATGGCTGGTAACTTCGATATTGTGCGACAGGTTGCCGTCGGCGTACTGGTTGGCGGCATAGGTAATCTTTTTCAGAGGGAAGTATACGATTTTCGTAAATACCAGCAAAATGATCAGCGAGAGGCAGAAGATGATTGCGGATGTAATGTATACAATATTTAGAAAACCGTTCTGCTCCGCTTTCACCACGCTGATGGGGAGATGGATTGCCACATACCCGTAGGTGTTCATGTTTCCCGTAACGGGCGCCAGGACCGACAGGACGTCGCTGTCGAACATCCCGTAATATTGGCCGATGGAATAGAGACGGTTCCCCTGTGCGGTGGGATCGAAGCCGTCTATCGTGGTTCCGGTCGCTTTGCGGCTGCTGTCGGCGGTGATGACACCGTTGTGGTCCAGGATCCATACCCGCGCCTTCAGATAAGTGGCGACCGCATCAAGCTGGGGGTAGGTGGCGTCGAGATCCAGGTGTTTGCCTTCATAGACCTTGCTGCAGTTATCTGCAATCATGGTCGCTTCGTCATAAAGAGCCTCCGCCTTCTGGCCGATCAGATGATCGTATGTCATATCGGACGAAACCGTCGCAATTGTGACAAAGCCCAGAAAACCGAACAGCAGATATCCCAGGATAAACTTGTAATAAAGTGTGTGAGTCATGACTCTCCTCCGTCCTGTAAAGTAAATTTAAGTTCTGTTCACAGAGACTAATATAAGACGCTGTTCAGGGAATAGGTGAGGAAGTCCACCAGTTCTTTGATCAGTGTTGGTTTGGGATAATTGTTTCTTACCACCAGTGTGAGCGGATAGGGAAATGCGTTGTCTTTGAACGGGATAGTCCTCAGTTCCGGATATTTGGGAACGAGATTTGATGCATTGGAATCAATGCAAAGCCCGCAA